>NZ_JBCNNS010000090.1:0-18321 GCF_039594335.1 Raoultella sp. | reverse complement strand
TGGCTTGTTTTTATGATTTATTTACAATGGCGCATTGGTTGATGATTGTCTATATCGCAACTACCTTCTCATCTGATGAAGAACGCTGCCGGATAAACGTGACCGGTAAATCTATGGCAGCGGAGTCAGTCTCTGAGGGGAATCCCGAGCACGACGTCAAACTTACGCCTGACAGTTGAATGCAAAGTGACGCCAAAGTAGGGCCATAATTTGAATCTGCGACAACGATAGCGGGTTGATCCGAATCAGTAAGCGGAGCATACCAGGTAATAACATTGATAAGTTGGCGCCGGACCTGGTGTTGCAAGGCGGCAGGAGACAAGCAGGGGAGTGATAGCAGCCTACTCCCCCTGCTTATCGCGAAGCGGATAACCATTAATACCTTTTTTTAAAGGTATCTTTATATTTCCGCCTTTCTTTGATGTAAGAAATTAGAAAACCCACAGCAACTAAGAGAAGAACTACAGCTAACGCTATCATCAGTATGGCTGTCATGTGAGTGTAACCTCTGAAGAGAGTATGGACATTCTTGTTGTACTTGAGGCGTAGCGTATGGGTTGTGTAAGAAAAATCCTAATTGATAATTCATTTTAATTTTATCGAGTTGTATAAATTTTTATCATTGATATTGAAATAATTTGATATGTATTAATTAGGTGAATTCTGGCTCATTATAACGTGTGCGGGAAGAAGAGTGCCCTGATGTTACAACATATTGATTAAGTTAATGTCGCCTAATGTATTGCCGCGATGCATCCCCCTATGCAGGAGGGGGCGCGCAGCCGCTATGGAATTTTCATGACTCACTCAGCACCACACCCATACTGGAGCCCACGTTAACATATGGGCTGATGGTTTCCGGTAGATGCTACCCAGTGGTCGGCGAACCGATTAGAACCCGGTGGGGCTGATACGGTATCTTGCGCTAAGCAAAAGTGAGACTTACTTTCACCTCCCCGGATTTTTACAAACTACCGTTTTATCTACGTCTTGGCTTCATCAACCCTCTTTTCCTTTTCCCGTCACGAATATATGAGATTAAAAAGCCAACAGATATAACAAGTAGTGCCCCAGCCCCGACCAGAAAGAGTAGATTTGTCATATAAATCAATCCCAGAGTGAGTGACAGAAATATGTTGTTACCCTTAAAAATACCTCACATTAAGAATATTCCTAAGAAAATATTGGGGCTGCAACTCAAATGGCATATTGTTTTATGTTGTTTTATTTTTCAGTCATTATCGCTAATAACTATTAAAAAGTTGTATTTTTATTCTTCAGGAGATCTCGGAAAATCGTAAGCAGGCCCTCTTGCCACCATATAACCACGAAGATCTCCCTGCCGGCGTATTTTGGCTGCCAGAGTGTGACTCACTCCTTGCTTTGTTCTAAATCCATCTGGTGGCTTTCCCTACACGGCCTGGTGGGAGCGAAGTTGCAAAATGCGACATCTGACTTTTTTGAACTGGATATGAGTAAAAAGTCACTCACCTGTGAAATGGTTTTCATAGCGATTAATCATTGATGATTCAGGGGGTTGTGATGTTGTCACCGGAGCAGACTTTTGATGACAGTGACGAGCCGCGTTTGCTTGCTGATGAGCTTTCCCTGTTACCAGGAATGACCGATACAAGGCGTCTGGGATTTGCCATTCAACTAACATTCCGACAGGTACAGGGCCATTACCCTGAATCATTGTGCACAGACCCCCCAGCTAGGCTGGGGGGGCCGGAAAGCTTTCAGCTTTAAGTCAGTTATTAAAACCCCTTTTGATTTGTTAAAACATCTTGTGTTCTGGCAACTGCAAAAGTTCAACAAGATATCAAAAGGGGGTCCCAATGAGGGACGAAAAGAGCTTAGCGCACACCCGATGGAACTGTAAATATCACATAATTTTTGCGCCAAAATACCGAAGACAAGCGTTCTACGGAGAGAAACGCCTGGCGACAGGTAGCATCTTAAGAAAGCTGTGTGAGTGGAAAAACCTACGGATCCTGGAAGCTGAATGCTGAATGCTGAATGCTGAATGCTGCGCAGATCATATCCATATGCTTGTGGAAATCCCGCCCAAAATGAGCGTATCTGGCTTTATGGGATATCTGAAAGAGAAAAGCAGTCTGATGCTTTATGAGCAGTGAAATTCAAATACAGAAACAGAGAGTTCTGGTGTCGGGGATACTACGTAGATACGGTGGGGAAGAACACCGCGAAGATACAGGAATACATAAAGCACCAGCTTGAAGAGGATAAAATGGGCGAGCAGTTATCGCTCCCTCATCCGGGCAGCCCGTTTACGGGGCGTAAGTAACGAAGTCAGATGCAAATGTTAGATCGTATGCGCCTGTTAGGGCACGGCTGGTAACAGAGCCTTATAGGCGCATCTGAAAAACCTCCGGCTATACCGGAGGATATTTATTAACCGATTTACCTTCAGGTGTTGTACATGCTATTGCTGGGCAGATCGGATGCACTTCAGTATCTCTTGAAAACTCCCCGCTTCAGGGGCGGCAGGCTCAGCGGCACCGACAAAAAATTCGTCGCTATCTGGGTATCAGGCTCCCTGCTAAAACCGATATAGCACGGCTCAGTGCCTGGTTAACCGAGTTTATCCTCCCGTTAAACGCGCAGGCTGTAACTGTGAGTGCCGTGGCTCGTGAATTCAGCACTGCCCGACAAACTATCCTCAAGGTACAAGCTACCAGCCTGGCGGATTAAACCGCCATGCCTGGGGGAATATAACGGCTCTTTACAGGATATGCAGGAACAGGCGGATACAATCCCCTCCATACATTTGAGCATGGCAACTGCATCATGTACTGAAGATAGAGCGTTGATTTCGCTTAAGGTATGATGGGATATTAATTAACCATCTAAACTAAAGGGATTTTCCATGAGTACAGACGAAAAGGCTGCACCGGAAGATACCGGTTATTACCGGTATGAAGTTATCGGGGACTGCACTCTGCGAACCAGCGCTATCGGGACCGTAAAAACCGTCCAGTGCCGACGGGTGCCGGTCAGGGGGATAACGCTGACGGTGGGGGTGTTCTTTGACGGAACGGGGAATAACCGGGCGAATGCTGACGATCTGCGGCTGGCATATGCCCATTGCGCCGGTCTGGTTGGCGAGGAGCGTGCCAGGGCGTGCGCGAAGTATGAAGAGCGCGCCAGAGCCGGACTGGGTAATGCCAGCTGGCAGGGCGGTTACACTAATATTTCACGGCTTTTCGATCTTTATCAGCTCAGTGATGAACTCAGCGACAGTGAGACAGAGGCGCAGGTCAAAGCCTATGTCAGCGGCATTGGGACGGCGGACGGGGAAAGTGATTCGATGCTGGGGAAGGCGCTGGGCAGCAGCCTTATCCGGCAGTTTGAAGGGGTGGTGACGAAGACCGATGAGGCACTGGACAAGATCAGCGCAGAACTGACCCGCTTTATCAAACTTAACCGTGACAAAGTGGCGATCGCGAAGGTGCAGTTTGACGTGTTCGGATTCAGCCGCGGTGCGGCGGCAGCCCGGCATTTTGCCAACCGGGTGATGAACCAGGACGCGGCGATAGCGGCAGCGATAGATAACGGGCTGGATATGGCGGGGCACCACGGAAAACTGGCGGGAGAGGTGCGCTTTCTGGGGCTGTTTGACACTGTGGCGGCCATCGGGATCCTGCTGAACTTCTACGGCGTTAACGGGCGCAGCAACCCCGGCGTCAACCTCGAGCTGCGTCCCTCAGTGGCGCAGAAGGTGTTCCAGATAAGCGCGATGCATGAGTGCCGGTATAACTTCAGCCTGAACAGCATCGCCGGGATGTGGCCGGAGCTGGCGCTGCCGGGGGCGCACTCGGACATTGGCGGGGGCTATAACGCAGGAGAGGATGAAATCTCCCTGCTGACGATGCCGGACTTTGAGGTGACGCTCGACAGCGCGGATGAAATGCAGACGGCGGTGTACCGTCAGGCGGAGAAGATGCGTCAGGCGCTGTACTCGCTGCCGGCGCTGAAGTACCTGATGCCGCACGGTGAGGTGGAGACGAAAATGATTTCGTGGCCGCTGGTCAATCAGAACAAGGCGCGGGCGTTTATTTTTGAGAAGAACGTGGGCGCGGCGGTGTTCATGACGCGCAGGGCGGTGCCGAACGACTGGGAGAAGGTGAGCCTGCGGGTGATGCTCGATGCGGCACAGGACGCCGGAGTTATGTTTGCCCCGATACTCAGCAGTAACAAAGAGCTGGCGCTGTCGTCAGAACTGCTTCCCCTGTGTGACAAAGCCATAGCTCAGGGGCGTGCGGTCCGGCGCGGCGCGGAGCCGGAGGGCTTCACGGCGGAGGAGATGCGGACCATCGGGCGTTACCTGCACTGTTCGGCGAACTGGAATATCGACTCGGACCTGAGCCTGTGGGTGAGTCTGTCCTCGGGAGAGGTTTTTCTGCGAAATAACTATGCGCCGACGGACGAGCGCTCGTTCATGTGGCCGATGGCCCCGGGCAAAGGCTGGGTGCGGACGGTGTGGCGGATGGACGACCAGCAGCAGTGGGAAGACCGGGCGCGGGCGAACGCGGACGCGCTGGACGGACTGTTCTGAGGAGGCAGGGATGAGACGATTACCGCTGATTGTGACCGTGCTGGGCGTGATGCTGGTTGCCGGCTGCCATGACCGCCGGGCAGGCGTGAAGACGCTGCTGGGAGACGGCGTGGAGCAGTGGGGGCAGAAGCTGCCTTATGACCACTGGCAGTTTAATTTTTTCCATCCGAAAAACCTGCCGGCACTGGTGACAATGGTGTATCTGGAGGACGGTGATATTCGGGAAAGTATTTTCCGGCGACTTGATCCGACGGAACCCAGCCAGAGCAGTGTGGGGAAATGGAGCCAGCGCCTAGGTGGTTTTTCAGCCAATTTTAATACCGGCAAGGCGCTGCCGGTCAGGATGACGGTGTGCTGGGACTCGGTTATCGACAAGAAAGCGTACGAGACGGAGATCTGGTTCAGCCGGGAGACGTGGCAGCAGATGCTGACAGCCTATCCTGATACCTATAAGCCGGGAAAGACGTATTACCGGGACAATATGATTATCGGACTGGCACCGGGAGGGACCGTGCGGGTCTGGCTGGAGGATAATGGCGATCCTGTTGTACTCCAGCATCCTGCCCGGCAGTTCACCCTGACGGGAGATGATATGCTGATATGTAAAAACGTTCCCAGCCAGATTGATTTCAGTTACATCGAGGCTAATGGTTACGATCCTTTTATCCGCGATTTTATCAAGGGAAAGCCCTATCCGTATGGTCACTGGTAGGGCGTAACGATCAGAAAAATCAAAAGGATATTCTCGAGATCCTTTTGAGCGGCTTTGTTGAATAAATCGAACTTTTGCTGAGTTGAAGGATCAGATCACACATCCCCTGACAAGACAGGCATTCCCGTGGCAAAGCAGAAGTTCAGGATAACCAATTGGCGCACTTACAGTAAAGCCCTTATCAACCGGGGCTCCATGACTTTCTGGCTGGATGATGAGGCTATTCAGGCCTGGTATGAGTCAGCCCCTCTTCATCACGGGGACGACCCCAGCGCTATTCTGACCTTGCCATCACGACTGTCCTGGTGATTAAACGTGTATTCCGGCTCACCCTGCGGGCCGCTCAGGGCTTTATTGATTCCATTTTTGCCCTGATGGGCGTTCCGCTTCGCAGTCCTGATACAGCAGCGTCAGTAAGCGGGCAAAATCGGTCAGTGTCAGCTTCAAAACGCCTGCCCGCGGTGAAATCGCGCATCCAGTGATTGACTCCACCGGGCTGAAGGTCTTCGGTGAAGGCGAGTGGAAAGTCAAAAAACACGGCAAAGAACGGCGGCGTACCTGGCGGAAGCTCCATCTGGCAGTTGACAGCAACACACATGAAATCATCTGCGCGGACCTGTCGCTGAATAACGTGACGGACTCAGAGGCATTCCCCGAGTTAATCCAGACCCACCGAAAAATAAGGTCAGCCGCTGCGGACGGCGCTTACGACACCCGGTTATGTCACGATGAATTACGTCGTAAGAAAATCAGTGCCCTTATCCCTCCGCGAAAGGGAGCAGGTTACTGGCCTGCTGAGTACGCAGACCGCAACCGTGCTGTTGCGAACCAGCGACTGAGCGGGAGCAATGCCCGGTGGAAATGGACAACAGATTACAACCGGCGCTCAATAGCGGAAACGGCCATGTACAGGATAAAACAGCTGTTCGGTGGTTCACTGACATTGCGTGACTACAATGGTCAGGTTGCAGAGGCACTGGCTATGGCGCGCGCACTGAACAAAATGACGAAGGCGGGTATGCCAGAAAGCGTGCGAATTGCCTGAAAACCCAACCGACTACAGAGAGGCTCACCCGGAATCTGATTTATTCAACAAAGCCCTTTTGAGCATCAATCTGATTGTTTTGATGGGTTAAACTTCAATATTTTTTAATATGTCGCATTTTGCAGCTTCGCTCCCTTAGGCCTACACAGGTCCCACCGGCGATGGTTCATAACCCAATCGCCGGGCGCTTGCGCAGAGGCCGAAAATCCTTGTACACCGCTCCCGTTAACCCGGTGCTGATACCGGGAAAAAGCATAATGATCCGCATTCCTGGCCAGATTAGCGTGAATTTTTGTAGCGCTGCTGGTATGAAGATAGGTCGCTGGGTGCTATACGACGCTCAGTGAACATGGTTGCTCTTCGCATTGCCTGCGGCGGAGGCGGCTGGAAAAAGGGGGCTTGCAGGATCACTCTGCTGAGCGCTGATGCTGGACGCGTCGTGTTCCCGTTAACGGCAATTGAGATAAATAGCAAAGGATAGCGCCGATCCAAGCGGTAACTGTTCAGACCAGAAATATCTGGAAACTCCAGGAATTTTCTTAGAGGATATCCCATGCGCAAAGACGCACACAGCAATAATGTTATGAATTACTTCCCCCCGGTGTGCCTCCGGGGGATTTTTTTACCGATCGGTAATACCCTGGCAGCGCGCCGAAGTTGCTGTCGTTTGCCATCATAAAAGCCTACTGCCTGTCGGTGGCCGCGGTCGATTTTAACGGTTTGCAAATAAGGCTGCTCACCTGCGAACCGTATGCAAGAGCTTGCAGGTGAGCAATTTACTATGGAGGCAGTTCCATAGCGGCAAAATTTTATCTTCGTTCTGTTCGCAAAACCATCAAACGGTTAAGCACGGGAAACACTTTCAGACTTACCTTACCCTTGTCATCAATACGCATTCGATTATGCCAAAAATTGATAGCTGACACCGATATGTTGCACTAGACGGAGGATTCGCTGTAAGAAATTACAGTATCACCCTTAGACCCGCCTTGAGCCAATGCATAGTATCTATTCCCCAATGGTGGCGGGGAGCGAAGATACGTTTGATTTATTCGGCGTGAATCGGTTGGCTGAGATGTTTGAACTCTGCGATGTGAACTCACTTTATGCATCGTGCAAAACCGTACTCAGGCCAGACCTGTAAGGTCGGCCTGTCGTTGGCCAGCTACTTTTTCTGACTATTCGTGCTCGTCAGGAAATCTTTTCCAGTGCTTCGTTTCTGCTGTGATACCATGCTTCAAAATCAACAGAGACCATCGGTCTGGCATAAAAATATCCCTGAACCTCATCGCAACCCAGGCTTCGTAAAATATCAACTGTTTTGACATCCTCAACGCCTTCGGCCAGGACGACGTAATCAAGCTGCTTAAGAAGTCTGATAACATTGCGGACAATAATCCGACTGGTTTTTTCGCTGACAATATTACTCACAATAGATCGGTCGAGTTTGATTATGTCCAGTGGAATTTGCCGCAGGTAATTAATGTTGCTGTATCCGGAACCAAAGTCATCCAGAGAAATTTTAAATCCGCGTTTTTTGAGCATGTCCAGCCCGTTAAGTGCGGCCGGACTTTCAAGCATCATCTCAGTCTCCAGACACTCCAGCCCCAGTAGCGTTGGATCAAGACACGCATCCCGCAATTTCTGTTCTAGCTCTTCAGCGAAATCTGGTCGAGAAAAATCACCGGCAGCCAGATTAATTGATACGGGCAGAGAAAGCCCGCGATCCCGCCAGGCACTCAGTTGCACGATGGCGTGATCGATAATCCAGGCTGTGAGTTCACGCATCAGGCTGGTCTTTTCGACCAGAGGAATAAATTCTCCAGGCAGCACTTCACCGTTTGTAGGATGCTTCCATCTTATCAGTGCTTCAGCACCCGTTACCCGCCCCGTCAGCAGTGAGATTTTCGGCTGATAGACCAGATATAATCCATGATTTCCCTGTAGCGTTTTTCTTAGTTCGGTCAGAAGGCTGAAATCTCTCTTCTTGAGGGTATCCAGCACGTCATTATAGGTCGTCAAACGGTGTCCCTGACTTATCGCTTCATGCAACGCGCTAACTGCACGACGCAGAATTTCATTCGGCGTCAGGGTGTTATCACAAACGCCGGAGTCACCCATGTGAATATGCAAATCAATAGGAACTTCCGGGTTGATCCTGGCCTGGGTTCCCTGAAGACGTTGAGCGATACTTTCCAATGACAGAGCCATATGCATAGGGATTAAAAAGGCAAATCGTCCAACCGCCACAGTATAAAGTTTGTCTGCCAGAGGCAGGCGTGCCTTGAGCTCGGCAGTCATGTCACGAAGTAGATTTTCTACGGCAATCATCCCCAATGAACGGGCCATCTCGTAGGCGAATGGCATATCGATGCAGTCAATGATGACGAGCCTGAAGGTATCCGCCGCCGAAACCTCAATGTCCTTTAGCAGCCGCTGACGATTGGGTAAAAGCGTGACAACATCGATATAACCGACAGAATGCCAGGAGGCCAGGAAATCCGATATCAACTCGGCCAGCGTTTCAAAAATATCGATCTGTTCATCTGAAAGTGTCCTCGGGCGAGTATCCAGGATACACAAGGTACCCACGGACACCTCATCACGGGTTGTAAGCGGGCATGCCGCGTAAAAGCGAATGAATGGGGCTTCTCTGACCGCCGGATTGCAATGCAGGGCGGGGTGCTGGTGTGTATCAGGACAAATGAAAGTTTCGCCCTGGTTCAAGGTCTGTTCGCAAAATGCTCCGCTCAGGATGCTTTCCGTGACTATGATATTCTCAGCGGACTTGATGTATTGCTTTTCACCATCAAGAATCGAGATAAAGCACATTGGTATTTTCAGCAATTGGCAGGCCAGATGAGTATACTTTTTTAACGCTGTGTCCCGCCCCTCGTCGGGATTTTTCAACAGATCAATCGCTGCGCGTTTTTTACTTTCATCGCTGCTGAGATCAGTTAACATTTAAATCCTCCCGGTGCAGTAAATTTTTGGTCGTTCCAACTCACTAATTGTGTGTGTCTATAATAACGACCGGTATTAATATTGGCGCCATTGCCAGCTTTATCGCATCACATTAGAATGTTTTCCATTAATTGTCTGCGAAAATATCGCCAGCCAGGCATCGCCTGGAGAACTTTACCGTACGGCGGTGATCTGCTTGCGGTTAAATAACGTACGTTGAAGATGAGCGTCCGCTATGTACATCTCGAAAGATAGGAAGGCTATACGGAGCAAGATATTGGCTCGACAGGCCCACTTAATTCCGCCCCTTCATCTTTCACATTCTTCCAGGCGCGCAATACAGGGGATCAGGTGAAATGGTCCACTGACCGCGCACCATCAGTGATTATCTTTGCTACCTCTTTCTCGCCAACATTCGCCTTATCCATTCCTCGTTAGCCTCCGGCACGAATACTCGTGGCTGGCGGTCGTGAATATCGACGCGCCCTGGGCGTCAGCTTGTTACGAATGAGATAATCACCCACCGAATGCATTAGCATGCTAATAGTCGCAATGGCAGTTATTGCTAAAACAGAGGCAGAGAAATATGAGATTATTCTTATGCCCCTTCAAGAGCTAAGCCACAATGAGTGCCGGAGATAAGCGCCGGGTGGGGTGCGTAACATACCGCTCAGCGCGGACAGACAGAGAAACAAGCCAGATTAACTATCCGTCGCTGCCGTTAATCCACAAAAAAGCCCCTGTATTAAAAACAGGGGCTTTTTTGTGGGCGTGAAACGTAGGTGCAACAGGTAAGAGAAAGGTGAAGAGATGCTGGAATGTTTCCCGTATGAATTGTGGTGTTATTTGTCGCGATGAGATCCCTGCGAGCAAAATTTTTTCTGGCGTATCCGTATGATGTTGTCAGGCGCGCGTAATTCTTTCACTTGATTTTTTAGTCGGTAACCCAGACCCAGACTGGCGACGGTCGCGAATGTGAGAAACAATATTATACGCTGCAATTACCAGCAATAGCAGTGCCATAATAATTACTGACAGAGACCACCCAAAATAAATGAGTAAAATTAAAATATGAGTTAAGAATGTAATTTCGTAACATCATGTCAAGTACCAGGCATTTATCCCCTTTATATTTTCAGCTGTCAGATTTTTTCCATGAAAGTAAATGACGATAACTTGTGCCTATTGCCCAATAACTTACTGAGGTTAAAGGTGAAAAATGAAAGGTGTCGGCAGGGCATTTTTTTGAACGATGATATGGTGTGGAGCAAAGGTTAAAAAACCTGTCTCGCCGCGGCAGTCAGGGGGACAAGGATGTTGTGGTTTGACTTTACTAGCTGGCTCATGCGAACATTTGTCATAGTTTGTTACTTTGACGTTGTTCTTGTTTTGAAGAAGATAGTTTTTTTCTGTCAGTGGCCTGCGTTACGGCAATACTGTACGGTCATTTACCTGCCCGGCGTATTAGTCTTTGTGAACAGCAGGGGGTCAGCGAGGCCATTTGCACGGCGGCGGAGTGGGATAATGAAAAAATTAATCTGCTGCCCGGCTATAACCCTGAAAATATAAAGGCTATTTCTGCGCGACAGTCTCAGACCCGCGCGGATAACACCGACGCGATTAAATCGTAAAAAAGCAGCCCACGGAGGCTGCTTTTTAGGTTTCATTGCTGAATACAACCACTAAAACCAACCAAAACGAACAGATAACAGGCTGATAAGCGCGAATGCTACGCCGACATTAATCAGAATTACGGTTTTGCTGGAAACATCCATAACGCCACCTTTATGAGTAAGCCTCTACAGGTATAGTACGAGGAAAAAGGAAGTGCTATCAGATAAGGATGAATTGGTTGTTTTCCGCTGATTAAGCGCGCTGCGCATTGTGTGATTTTGCGGACTGTGTCGCACTCCTGGTGCCACTCATCTCCCTATCATAATGAGGCTTATCAGGGAAGGAATAAGAATGACCTTATACCAGAAAATGCTGGTTTTTTATGCAGTTATGGGATGTATTTGTGCGATCATTAGCTGGTTTCTGACCAAAGAAAGCCGTTTGATTCGCCTGCTGGCGGCGCTGCTGATCGGAGCCACCTGGCCGTTTAGCTTTCCGATGGCGCTGCTGGTGTCTTTATTCTGACAGCATAAAGCGATGGCACCCGTCACTCTGTTGCTGTATAAAAACACAGTAACGATGGGCGGGAAAACCATATGAATAGCTATTATTCCTCATTCGCTGGCGCGACCGTGCGCTGGTTCGATTTCCATGGGCACGGCGACCCGGTGATCTTTATTCACGGGCTGGGTTGCGCATCCTCTTATGATTATCCGCGAGTGGTGACCGAACCGGCGTTTCTCGGCCTGCGGGCTGTGCTGCTCGACCTGCCTGGCTTTGGCTATAGCGACAAACCCGAGGCATTTGGCTATGGCACCGGTGAACAGGCGCGGGTTGTTGTGGAGCTGCTTGACCGTCTGCAACTGACCCACTGCTCTCTGTTCGGGCATAGCATGGGCGGCAGTATTGCCATTGAAGCGGCTGAGCTTCTGGGCCACCGCGTCGAGGCCCTTCTGGTCTCTGAACCCAATTTTTATGCCGGTGGCGGCATGTACAGCCGGGCTATCGTCGCCCAGGCGGAAACGGGGTTTGTCGCGCAGGGCTTCGCCGATCTGCTGGCAGCAGAAACGTCTCCCTGGGCCGGGTGTCTGCAAAACAGCTCTCCCAGGGCAGTATGGCGAGGGGCCCGCAGTCTGGTTGACGGGGTGTCGCCATCATGGTTCGCACGTTTTCAGCAATTATCCTGTCGCAAGGCGCTGATCTATGGTGAGCTCTCGCTTCCGGCTCAGGAAGCCGACGACGCTGTCGCCGCCGGTATTCCGCTGCTGATGGTGCCGGAGGCGGGCCACTCGATGGCCTGGGAGAATCCCGTTGCGCTGGCTGATTGCATGGCACAATTTTTCGCTCCCGCTCAGGCCAACGTCTAAATATTAACGTGGTGAAACGTTTTCCTGACCGCGTGGATGACAATCGGCCATTGGTGGCATACCGATGGCGATCGCCTTCAGCGGGAACACCGTTGTCTGCCCGGCCTGAAGGTTAAAATGGCAGTTCGCGCGGGCTGGTCTGTAGCGTTATCCAACGCAGTTCGGTAAATTCGGCAATGCCTGCGCGACCACCAAAGCGCCCGTAACCGGAAGCTTTGCAGCCGCCAAACGGCATTTGTGCTTCATCGTGTACAGTGGGGCCATTAATGTGGCAAATGCCGGTTTGCAGCCCCTGTGCTACGTTCCACGCCCGGGCGGTGTCGCGGCTGTATACCGCCGAGGAGAGCCCGTATTCACTTTCGTTGGCTACCGCCAGCGCTTCCTGCTCGTTCTGCACCCGAATAATGGCTTTTACCGGGCCGAAGGATTCTTCCTGCCATATCCGCATACTGCGGGTCACTCCATCAAGCAGCGTGGCGCGCATCTGCGTTGTGTCGGCTTTACCACCGGTTAAAAGGCGGGCCCCTTTTGCCAGCGCGTCATCGATGAGTTCATTGCAGCGTGTGACGGTTTTCATATCGACAACCGGCCCCATCAGCCCGGAAGGCAACGTAGCCGCACGGCGACTGAGTAGAGTGATAAAAGCCTCGGCTATCGATTGGTCGACGATAATGCGCTCGGTCGACATACAGATCTGCCCGGCGTTAGCGAATGCGCCAAAGAGGGCGCCAGCCACCGCTTGTTCGAGATCTGCATCGTCGAGGACCAGCAGCGGCGCTTTGCCACCAAGTTCAAGCACCGCCGGTTTCAGATACTGCCCGCAGGTCCGGGCGATAATGCGGCCAACCGGCGTGGAGCCAGTAAAGTTAACGCGGCGCACCGCCGGATGGGCAATAACAGACTCCACCAGCGCGGGCGCATCCGCTGGCGCGCAGGTGAGATAGTTCACGACACCGTCCGGTAATCCGGCTGCAGCCAGCGCATCAATAATCAGCGCCTGACTGGCAGGTGACATTTCCGCCCCTTTGAGGATCACCGTATTCCCGCAGGCTAACGGCGTCGCAATCGCGCGCGTGGCGAGGATCAGCGGCGCATTCCACGGCGCCATCCCCAGTACTACGCCAGCCCCCTGACGGACGGCCATGGCCAGATTGCCCGGTACATTCGATGGAATAATCTGTCCCTCAATCTGGGTAGTGAGGCCAGCGGCTTCACGCAAAATGTCGGCAGCCAGCTGAACGTTAAAGACCGCCCAGTGCGCCGTCGCGCCCGTCTCAGCCGACATTGCGGCGATGAATTTTGCTTCACGACGCTGCATTTGCTCTGCTGCCTCCAGCAGCAGGCGACGACGTTCGGCGGGGGCGGTATCGCGCCATTGCGGGAAGGCGGCAGCGGCGGCTTCGACGCTGCGTCGGGCATCGGCTAGGCTCGCAGCCGATGCGATGGACGCGGGCTGTTCGCTCAGCGGATTCGTGCGGGTAAAGGTGGCCAGGCCTTCAGCATCATGCCACTGGCCATGGGTATATAAGTTGCAGGTTATTGTCATGGGAAAACCTCGTTGTGCTGCGTTCTGCCGTTTTCCGAGTGTATCGGGCTATGGGAACGTGTGGGGCAGGTAGGGCGGTTATCGCACGTTTTTTTTCTGCTTTTATAAGTAGTTCACAACTTCAGCCT
Organism: Raoultella sp.; assembly: GCF_039594335.1. Classification (NCBI taxonomy): domain Bacteria; kingdom Pseudomonadati; phylum Pseudomonadota; class Gammaproteobacteria; order Enterobacterales; family Enterobacteriaceae; genus Klebsiella; species Raoultella sp. The sequence continues at coordinate 4,366 of NZ_JBCNNS010000090.1, read as the reverse complement.
TCTAGCCCGGTATGGAGAATAATTCGGCAAAAACAGCACTTTCAGCATAACCTGATACCAATTGATTATTTGCCGGTTGAATGCTGCTGTGTTGTTATAAGAGCACTTATAACAAATTGATAAGGTTTATAACCATGTTGACCAGGAAAACGTTGATTGCGCTGGCGTTAAGCACTTTACTGCCGGCTGGTGCCGCGTGGGCGACCGGTAACGATACGTTGATCTATTGCTCCGAAGCATCGCCAGAATCATTTAACCCGCAGATTGCCAGTTCCGGCCCCTCGTTTGTGGCCAGCTCGCAGGTGCTCTATAACCGCCTGATCACTTTCGATCCGCTTAAAAACACGCCGATCCCTTCGCTGGCCACTGCGTGGACCGTGTCGCCGGATGGCAAGACCTGGACCTTTACCCTGCGTAAAGGAGTGAAGTTCAACAGCAATAAGTACTTTACGCCAACCCGCGATTTTAACGCCGATGACGTTCTTTTCTCCGTGCTGCGTCAGCAGGATGCAAAACATCCGTACCATAATGTTTCGCAAGGCAACTATGAATATTTTCACGATGTCGGGCTGGATAAGCTGATTAAAGAGGTGAAAAAGGTCGATGATTATCATGTCCAGTTCGTGCTGGCGGAACCGAATGCGGCCTTCCTCGCTGACTGGGGAATGGATTTTGCCTCAATACTGTCTGCGGAATACGCCGATGCTATGATGAAGAAAGGCACGCCGGAGTATGTTGATACCTGGCCTATTGGCACCGGACCGTATGCGCTTCAGCAGTATAAAGTCGATTCGCTCATCCGCTACATTGCCAACCCGCATTATTGGGAAGGTGACGTGCCGACAAAACATCTGATTTTCTCCATCACCCCGAATGTCGAGACCCGTCTGGCGAAGTTGCAAACCAACGAATGTCAGATTATCCCGGCGCCATCGCCGGTACAGTTCGCCGCTATCAAGGGCAATAAAGATCTGGCGCTGCATGCTGTTGAAGCACTGAACGTCGGCTATCTGGCGTTTAATACCGAGAAAAAACCGTTTGATAACGTTCTGGTACGTCAGGCGCTGAACTATGCCACCGACAAACAGGCCATCGTCAACGCGGTGTTTATGGATTCTGGCGTGGTGGCCAAATCTCCGCTGCCGGCGAATATGCTTGGTTATAAGAAAGATCTGCCGGATTACGACTACGATCCGCAAAAGGCCAAAGCGCTGCTGAAGCAGGCCGGGCTGGAAAAAGGGGCGGAGGTGACCTTGTGGTCAATGCCGGTACAGCGCCCCTACAACCCTAACTCGCGCCGCATTGCCGAAATGATTCAGAATGACTGGAGCAAAGTGGGCATCAAGGCCAAAATCGTCACCTATGAGTGGGGAGAATATCTCTCCGGCATGCGTAAAGGCGAACACGACAGCGCCCTGTTTGGCTGGATGTCGGATAATGGCGACCCGGACAACTTTGCCGGGACATTGCTGAGCTGCGATAATATCAAGACCGGGTCCAACGTTGCCCGCTGGTGCGATAAGTCGTATGACGCGCTGGTCAAAAAAGCGATCCTGGTCAGCGATACGCAGCAACGCGCCGCGCTATATGGTCAGGCGCAAGAGATCTTTTATCAGCAGGCACCATGGATTACCCTGGCGACCGGGAAAACCTTCTACGCCACGCGCAGCAACGTCAGCGGCTATAGCGTGAGCCTGATGGGGAGCGATTTTTCGAAGGTTAAATTGAACTAAGCCGAAAGGAGCACACATGGCACATCTGGATGACGTTATCGCCCGCGTCGACGCGGCGATTGCCGAGGGGGTGATTCCTCATATGAACGAACTGCTGGTGGCGCTGAGTGACGATGCTGAGCTGAGCCGCGACGAACGCTTTACCCAGCAGCAGCGTTTACGGACCACGATTGCTCATCACGGCCGTCAGCAGGCTGAAGAGCAAGAAGCGCGCCGCGAGCAATTAAATAAAGGCGGCGCCATTCTCTGATATTCCGCGCTAAAACTGGCGTCTGGCAACCAGCCAGGCGCCTGCCACCAGCATGACTGCGCCGCACAGCGGCCCCAGCAACGCCCGCCACGGCACGCCGTGAGCGCGAATAATATCCATCGCTAATCCCCCCACCAGTTGGCTGGCAACCAGCACGGCAATGGTGGTGGCCGCGCCAACGTTCTGATAGCCGCTGATGCTGGCGAAGACAAAAAACGACCCCAGCAATCCTGGAATCAGCGTCCACCATTTTATGCTGAGTGCCAGCTCCTGAAAGCCCGCCGCACCGTGGCGCAGGAGTAGGATGGTAACGAAAATCACAATCCCGACCAACGAGTTCAGCAGCATTGCAATGAGTATTGTCGAGGTGGACTGCGTAATACGTACCATCAGCGTATTTTGCACGACCAGCCCGACGCCTGCGGCAATCAGACTGGCGAGGGTCAGAGAAGCGTTCATGCGCTGGCATCCGGATCGTGACGATCGTCGAGCTGGAGCTGCATGAAGGTCAGATCCAGCCAGCGGCCAAATTTTGTGCCGACCTGAGGCATCTGCCCGGTGGTTACAAAGCCGAGCGTTTCGTGCAGATGTAAAGAAGCCTGGTTTTTCGCTTCGATACCGGCGACCATGACATGTTTGTTCAGGCGACGGGCTTCCTTAATCAGTGCCACCAGCAGGCTGCGGCCTAATCCTTTACCTTGATGATCGGGATGAACGTAGACTGAATGTTCGACGGTATGGCGAAAGCCGTCAAATGCGCGCCAGTCGCCAAACGAAGAATAGCCGGTGACGACGCCGTTTTCTTCACTCACCAGAACCGGGTAGCCTGCCAGCTGACGGCCTTCATACCAGGCGATGCGATTTTCGGTATCGACGGTTTTGTCATTCCAGATGGCGGCGGTGTGTAGCACCGCGTGGTTGTAAATTTCGGCAATCGCCGCGCAATCTTCTTTGCTGGCATAACGAATGGTCATAGCAAACCTCAACTCCATCTCTGTACACTATAGTAGTACAATATTATTACAATAATGTACGCAATGCTGTCATCTGTTTTAGCAACAAATTTAGCATGGCCTGTGGTCTGTGGGCCGATGTATGCGGATTGGCGTGTCCGGATAGATGGCGTAGGCTTTGCCTGGCGTCGCCTTGTCTGAGAGAGGATCATACACTATAGTACTACGCTATGAATACTATTGAAGACAATATGAATCAGCGCATTAGCGCTCGAATCCGCATCGAGCGCGAATCTCGCGGCTGGTCGCTCAGCGAACTGGCCGAGCGCGCCGGCGCCTCACGCGCGATGATCCACAAGATCGAACGCGGTGAAAGTAGTCCGACGGCATCAATGCTCGGGCGGCTGTCTGGTGCTTTCGGGATCAGTATGTCGACGCTGATTGCCCGAGCGGAAATGCAGGAAGGTAAACTGCTGCGCTTTGCCCAGCAGCCGGTATGGCGCGATCCGCAAAGCCACTATTTACGGCGTCACGTTTCGCCGCGCAGCGATCTGCCTATCGATCTGGTGCAGGTGGAGCTGCCGGCGGGCAGCGATGTGCCGATGCCTGCCGCCTCCTACGCACTGGCGCGTCAGTTGATCTGGCTGCAACAGGGGGAGCTGGTTTTTATTGAGGGCGCGACCCGGCATGAGATGCGGGCCGGCGATTGTCTCGAGCTGGGGCCGCCTAACGACTGCCGTTTTATCAATGAGTCCAGCGCATCGTGCACCTATCTGGTCGTGCGATTAAATCAATCTGCCTCATAATGCCAATGTGCGTGACGGCAATTGCGACTAGCCTCAGAACAGGTCTTAAAAAAGAAGGAGTTTGCTATGGCTTTTCATCCGCAACGTCACCGCCGCTGGGTGCTGGCTTCTCGCCCGCATGGCGAGCCGACAGGGGAGAATTTCCGTCTGGAAGAGAGCGATACCCCGACACCCGGTCCCGGGCAGGTGCTTCTGCGTACGGTTTATCTCTCGTTAGACCCCTATATGCGTGGGCGCATGAGCGATGCGCCGTCCTACTCGCCCCCGGTTGCCATAGGCGCCGTGATGGTCGGTGGAACGGTGAGTCGCGTTGAAGCGTCTGACCACGCTGACTTTACACCGGGAGAGTGGGTGCTGAGCTACGGCGGCTGGCAGGATTTTGAACTCTCCGATGGCCGCGGGCTGGTCAAGCTGGGCGAGCATCCGGAACACCCTTCGTGGGCGCTCGGTATCCTTGGCATGCCTGGTTTTACGGCCTATATGGGGCTGCTGGATATCGGTCAGCCGAAGGCGGGGGAAACGCTGGTAGTGGCCGCGGCTACCGGGCCGGTTGGCGGTACGGTTGGACAAATCGCCAAACTAAAAGGTTGTCGCACGGTGGGGATTGCCGGGGGCAGCGAGAAG
>NZ_JBCNNS010000009.1:0-63361 GCF_039594335.1 Raoultella sp. | reverse complement strand
CATCGAACAGCGGCGTCGGCGGCAGGGCGGTCACGCAATGCAGTTCGCCGAAAGGCCCAAGAATTTCATCATCGGTAAAACCGTACTCATTTCCGTCGTGATTCAGCTCTTCACGCAGAGTCATCAGCAGCTCGGCGTCTTCGTATTCGGCGCGACTAATCACCCCAAGGCCGTAAATCAGCTTCAGGCGTACAGAAAGGTCTCCCAGCGGCCCATCGCCATCCAGCAATGGCTCCACCGCGTATTTCACCGCGTAGTCGTCTTTACGGAACACCTGAAGCACCAGAATATTGACCGCTTCCGTGAGGAGCTCGACGGTGGTGATCAGGAAGCTTCGTACGGTTTTGCCAGCATTCAGACGCTCAAGCACGCGGTTTTCAAATGCCTGTGTTTCTTCCATTATTGCCTGCATATCTGACAGGAGTAGTAATGGGCGCGGTTCGTACCGCGCCAGGTCTTGCCTCATTTGGTGGCGTTATAGTCGTTAACGGCCTCGGTCACCACGGCACTTGCTGCATCCAGACCAGAAATCTGTGCCAGCGCAGCCTGTGGGCCCTTCTCGTTAATCAAGGCCGCCAGCTCCTGCGCCTGCGGGTCTTCTTCGCTGCGGAAGTGCATTGCTGCAGCGATCCCTTTGACCAGATTGACGTGCGGCAGGTCATATTCCAGCGTACCAAGCAGCGGCTTGATCAGACGATCGCCCGCGCTCAGTTTACGCAGCGGCTGACGACCCACGCGCTCAACGTCATCTTTCAGGTACGGATTCTCGAAACGGCCGAGGATTTTCTGGATGTAGGCGGCGTGCTTCTGCGCATCAAAGCCGTAGCGTTTGATCAGTACCGCGCCGCTCTCTTCCATGGCTCCTTTCACCACGGCGCGAATGTTCTCATCAAGAATCGCGTCGCGGATTGTCTGGTGCCCGGCCAGTTTTCCGAGGTAGGCGGTTATAGCATGTCCGGTGTTTAAGGTGAATAGCTTGCGTTCGACAAATGCCATCAGGTTGTCGGTTAATTCCATGCCAGGGATCGCTGGCAAGGTGCCTTTAAACTGAGTTTGATCGACAATCCACTCGCTAAAGGTTTCCACGGTCACTTCCAGCGGGTCATGCGTTGCAGAGGCAGACGGGGGAACAATGCGGTCAACAGCGGAATCCACAAAGCCGACGTTGGCTTCTACCCAGGCTTTGTCTTCTTCCGCCAGGGCGTTAAACACATGAGCTTTGAGCTGTGTGGTTCCGCGCACCATGTTTTCGCAGGCAATAATGTTTAGCGGGGTGGTTATCCCTTGCGCTTTACGCTTCGTCAGCCCTTTCGCAAGAGCCGGTGCAATGCGCTCCAGCACAACCGGGCCGACGGCGGTGGTGATCAGGTCAACGCTGGCAATCAGATCAATGACTTCATCGCCGATGCTGCTGACGGCATTGACACCGGAGACGGTATCGACCTGCTCGTTTTCACCGACGACGTGAACCTGATAGCTATGACGGGCATTCAGGGCATCAAGTACCACCTGATTCACATCGGCGAATGTTAAAGCGATCCCCGCGTCAGCCAGCACTTTGCCGATGAAGCCACGTCCGATATTACCTGCGCCAAAATGTAATGCATTCATAGTATTAACCTTCATTAATGTTTTTACCTGAGAGGGTTCGGGTGAGGGTTGTCCCTCACCCGAACCCTCCCCCTCCAGCCAGAGAGAGAGGGTGATTCGTTTCCCGGCGTGGCCGGGAGCGTTTACGCTTTGTTGCCTTTCAGCAGCGCCAGCACTTCCTCAACACTGGTGGTGTGGGTCAGGCGCTCAATCACCGACTCATCATCCAATGCGTTAGTCAGACTGGTAATTACATGAATGTGCTCGTTATTGCGTGCTGCGATACCGATAACCAGACGGGCAACGTCATCTTCGTCTTCGCCAAAGCGAACCCCTTCCGGGTACTGGCAGAACACCACCCCGGTCTTCAGGACGCGGTCTTTGGCTTCAATCGTGCCGTGGGGGACCGCGATGGACTCGCCCAGGTAGGTGGAAGTTAGTTTTTCACGATCCAGCATCGCCTGCACATATTCCGGCTCAACGTAACCGCCTTTCACCAGCTGCTCGCCCGCATAGCGGATCGCCTCTTCTTTCGTCGCCGCTTTGCGACCAAGGAAGATATTCTCTGCGCCAAGCTTGAACAGATTTGTGTCGGCGGCATCGAAGCTGTCTTTCAGACTGTCGTGCACTTTCTCTTCGTTATCAGTATGGCGCTGCGCGGCCACCAGACGCTCGGTCAGGCTGGTGTACAGACCGCTGTCGAGGAAGTTGGTCAGCGAAATGTGCTGGGCCTGCGGTACCTGGCGCATCGCACGCTCGGTCAGATCGCGGTGGGTAATCACCAGGTCGACATCCGGCGGCAGGTTGTTAATGGCGCAGTTGGTGACGGAAATATTGCTCAGCCCCGCATCCTGCACTTTTTTACGCAGCACCCCGGCACCCATGGCGCTGGAACCCATGCCGGCATCGCAGGCCACGATAATTTTGCGAACGTGGCTCAGATCGTTAGCCACGGTACCTGCAGACAGCGGTGTGGCCCCACCTTTGGATTCAGCTTTCATATCCTGCATGCGACGGGTCGCAGCATCAATATCATCTTCTTCTTTCACTTTGCTGGTTTTCAGCAGAATGGAGGAGACCACAAAGGAGACGGCCATTGCCGCAATAATTGCCGCGATGTTAGCGAAGTAGGCCCCTTTCGGCGTCATCGCCAGCACTGCAAGGATAGAACCAGGGGAAGCAGGAGAGACCAGACCGCCGTTGAGGATAGTCAGGGTGAACACGCCGGTCATACCGCCGAGAATAACGGCAAGGATCAGACGTGGGTTCATCAGCACATACGGGAAGTAGATTTCGTGGATACCGCCCAGGAAGTGGATGATAGCGGCACCGCCTGCAGACTGCTTCGCGTTACCGCGACCAAAGAGCATGTATGCCATCAGCACGCCCATCCCCGGACCCGGGTTGGCTTCAATCAGGAAGAAGATTGATTTGCCCAGTTCATGAGACTGTTGAATACCCAGCGGCGAGAAGATACCGTGGTTGATGGCGTTGTTCAGGAACAGGATTTTCGCCGGCTCAACGAAGATAGATGCCAGCGGCAGCATGTCATGGACAACCATGAAGTTAACGCCCGCCGCCAGAACTTTGGACAGGACTTCAACCGCCGGGCCAATGCCGAGGAATGCCAGAATTGCGAGGATCATCCCGATAATACCGGCGGAGAAGTTGTTCACCAGCATCTCGAAACCGGACTTAATCTTGCCATCTACCCAGCTATCAAAATGTTTAATCGCCCAGCCGCCCAGCGGACCTGCGATCATGGCGCCGAGGAACATCGGCATATCCGCACCGACGATGACGCCCATTGTGGTAATGGCACCGACGACGCCGCCACGCTCACCGCCAATTAACTTACCGCCGGTATAGCCGATAAGCAGCGGCAGCAGGTAGGTGATCATCGGGCCGACTAACTTCGCCAGCGTCTCGTTCGGTAACCATCCTGTCGGTATGAATAATGCGGTGATGATACCCCACGCGATAAACGCGCCGATATTTGGCATCACCATATTGCTGAGGAAACGACCAAAGCTTTGCACCTTGATCTTGATATCGGATGACATAAAACACCCCTTCTTCTGTTTTGCTTATCGCGTAGGCTAAAAGCCTGAGGCTTGTTGTGAATATGACGGCAGAGGTCGCCGGACCCTGATTGATAAAGCGAATCTGGCACTGAATCATTAAACTGTCCAGTCGGTGGGTTTTTGTGTGATTACGATCACATGAATATAGGTATCTGACACTCATTTGTAGTGATGTTCATCACAAAATAAGTGTGCAAAAAAAACACAGCGGGTCAAAATTAGCCCAGTTAGGCTAATTAATGTGAATTGCATCACATAATATTTCTTTTGGTTTGTCTCAATATTGTGATATTGATCACAAAAAATAATTGGCTGAATTTTGCGGATGTGATCGCTGGCAAACTCTGGCACCTGCTCTGCGACAGGCGTCGGTAAACCGACTTCACAATGAAAAAACGTCATCGGCGGGTTGTATGGAAAAAAGTAAAAATGTGGCTTAAGCTCAACATGTAAAGATAAGTATATAGCTTTTCAGGATATATTCTTCCACACTTAAAACTTGCAAGGAGAATAGCTAAAAACAATATTTCCTGGCCTTGAATTATAAGTAAATCATCCTTTTATTTAATTTCATTAATTAATTTGGTTGCTTACCATTTTATATTATTGATGAGCTAACGTCGTGTTTAGTGAGGCATCTATGTTTCTCAGCTATTTTGCGTTAGGCGTATGAGTTTTTGTTTTTCTGGTTCTCTTTTATGGAATTATCGCGATTCATGATATTCCCTATTTAATGGCTAAAAAACGTAATCATCCCCACGCTGATGCCATCCATACCGCCGGTTGGGTGAGCCTGTTTACGCTGCATGTTATCTGGCCATTCCTGTGGATTTGGGCCACGCTGTATCAGCCCGAGCGCGGGTGGGGAATGAAATCGCATCTCCCCTCGTCATCCACGCGCGATCCCGATCTCGATCGGCTTTCACAACGCGTTGCCGAGTTGGAAAAAAACTGGGTGCGGTACCCTCATCCGCAGATAGAGAGACCCCGGAGCGCTAATCATGGATCTTTTAATTGTATTGACCTATGTGGCGATTGTATGGGCGGTTTTTAAAATATTCCGTATTCCGGTTAACCAGTGGACCCTGGCCACGGCGGCATTAGGCGGTATATTTCTCGTCGGCGCCCTTATTTTATTAATGAACTATAACCATCCTTATACATTTATCGCTCAAAAGGCGGTTATTTCCATTCCCATTACGCCTCAGGTAACCGGTATTGCCAGTGCCGTGACGGCTAAAACGGATCAACGTGTCAAAAAGGGCGATGTTCTGTTTACGATTGATCCCGCGCGCTATCAGGCCCGGGTAGACAGACTGCAGGCCGATCTGATGACCGCGCTGCATGGCATCAATACTCTGAAGCGCAGGCGAACACGGTGCGTGTTTCCGCCGAGCGCGATCGTCTCTACAAAGACTATCAGCGCTATCTGAAAGGCAGCCAGGCGCGGGTCAACCCGTTCTCTGAAAGCGATATCGATAACGCCCGGCAAAACTATCTGGCACAGGATGCGTTAGTGAAAGCTTCGGTTGCCGAGCAGGCGCAGATACAGAGTCAGCTGGACAGCATGGTAGGCGGTGAACAGTCGCAGGTTGCGAGTCTGCGAGCACAGTTGGCGGAGGCGAAATATAACCTCGATCAGACCGTGATTCGTGCGCCAGGCGAGGGCTATGTTACCCAGGTTCTGATCCGTCCCGGCGCTTATGCGGCAGCGCTGCCGCTACGCCCGGTGATGGTCTTTATCCCGGAACAAAAACGGCAGATTGTCGCTCAGTTCCGCCAAAACTCGCTGCTGCGACTGAAGCCAGGCGATGACGCTGAAGCGGTCTTTAACGCGCTGCCGGGCCCGGTGTTCCATGGTAAGCTGACCCGTATTCTTCCTGTTGTACCGGGGGGATCTTACCAGGCGCAGGGGGCATTGCAGTCGCTGACGGTGGTACCGGGAACCGATGGTGTACTGGCGACGATTGAGCTGGACCCCAACGCGGATGTAGACTCGCTGCCGGACGGTATTTATGCCCAGGTGGCGGTCTATTCTGACCATTTCAGCCATGTATCGGTCATGAGAAAGGTCCTGCTCCGCATGGCCAGTTGGATACACTACCTCTATCTGGACCATTAATTGCGATGAGGGCAGGCTGACGTTAAGTCTGACCTGCCTTTTGCCTTCGAGTGAACCATACTTACCTTTTTGTTGGCGATAAGGAGCAGGCAATGAAACTGATCGGCAGCTACACCAGTCCCTTTGTGCGTAAAATCTCCGTCATTCTGCTGGAGAAAAACCTCCCCTTCGAATTCGTCAATGAATTTCCCTACCAGGACGTGAACGGCGTCGGGAAATATAATCCCCTGGGCAAGGTGCCGGTGTTGGTCACTGACAGCGGCGAATGCTGGTATGACTCCCCGATCATCGCGCAATACCTTGATCAGCTCGGCGCTGCGCCGGCAATGGCGCCATCGGACCCGAAAGCGGCGTTGAAAATGCGCCAGCTGGAGGCGCTGGCCGATGGCGTAATGGAGGCGGCGCAGGCACTGGTGCGCGAAAAGAGCCGTCCGGCGGCGCAGCAGTCAGAAAGCGAGCTGTTGCGCCAGCGGGAAAAAGTGGCTCGGGGCCTTGATGCGCTGGAAGCCTATGTCGCCGACGGCAGCCTGCGTATCGATGAGGTTAATCTGGCGACGATTTCAGCGGCGTGCGCCATTGCCTATCTTAACTTTCGGCGGGTTGCGCCCGGCTGGTGTGCGACCCGGCCTCAGCTGATTAAGCTGGTCGATGCGCTTTTTCAGCGCGACAGTTTTGCCCGTACCGAACCGCCGAGGACTTGACCCAGGCAGGTAACAGTTTCCCCCCGGAGACGTTACAATCACTGCTGATTTGTTGACTCCCTCTCCCGTCGGGAGGGGGGCAAATAATTTACCGCCAGGTCCATTCATGACTACCGATATTCGTGTGCTTTACACCCGGCTTCCGGCCACCGACCGTTTGCTTCGCGACCCCGCTTTTTCTACTGTGCTGGCCCGCTATGGTCATGCTCAGGTGGTGGCGCTCCTGCGCCAGATGCTGGAGGAGGCGCGGGAATACATTCGTCAGGCGCAGGCGCTACCGGGCTGGTGCGATGACTGGCCGCAGGAAACCGGGCGACGGCTGGCGCAAACCGGGCAAAGCGCGCTGCGTCCGGTGTTCAACCTCACCGGCACGGTGCTGCATACCAACCTGGGGCGCGCCATCCAGGCGGAAGCGGCGGTTGAAGCGGTCACCCAGGCGATGCGCGCTCCGGTCACGCTGGAGTACAGCCTGGATGATGCCGGGCGCGGCCACCGCGATCGGGCGCTGGCGGATCTGCTATGCCGCATAACCGGCGCGGAAGATGCCTGCATCGTTAACAATAACGCCGCAGCGGTGCTGTTGATGCTGGCGGCCACTGCCGGCGGTAAAGAAGTGGTGCTCTCGCGCGGCGAGCTGGTGGAGATCGGCGGCGCATTCCGCATTCCCGATGTGATGCGCCAGGCGGGTTGCATCCTGCATGAAGTCGGCACCACCAACCGCACCCATGCAAAAGATTATCGCCAGGCCGTGAATGACAATACCGGGCTGTTGATGAAGGTCCATACCAGCAATTACAGCATCGAGGGCTTCACGGCAGCCGTCGATGAAGCCGGGCTGGCGGCGATTGGCCGCGAAGCGGGCATTCCGGTGGTCGCTGATCTGGGCAGCGGTTCGCTGGTTGATTTGAGCCAGTATGGTCTGCCGAAAGAGCCGATGCCACAGGAGATGATCGCGGCGGGCGTCAGTCTGGTGAGCTTCTCCGGCGATAAGCTGCTGGGCGGCCCACAGGCGGGGATTATCGTGGGTGAGAAGGCTATGATTGCCCGCCTGCAGCAGCACCCGCTTAAGCGCGCGCTGCGGGCGGATAAAATGACCCTTGCCGCGCTGGAAGCCACTCTGCGGCTCTATCTGCATCCGGAAACGCTGGCCGATCGGCTGCCTACCTTGCGCCTGCTGACCCGCACGGCGGAGGCGATTCTGGCGCAGGCGTTGCGTTTGCAGCCGTTGCTGGCCGCGCATTACGCGGAGTTTGAGGTACGGGTGGAGCCATGTCAGTCGCAAATCGGCAGCGGTTCGCTACCGGTGGACCGCCTGCCTGGGGCCGCGCTGACCTTTACGCCGCGCGATGGTCGTGGCAGTCAGTTGGAGGCGCTGGCGGCCCGTTGGCGTGGGCGGACGATCCCGGTTATCGGCCGGATTTACGATGGGCGTCTGTGGCTGGACTTGCGCTGTCTTGAAGATGAACCCCGGTTTATGGAGATGTTATTACAATGATTATTGCCACCGCCGGACATGTTGACCACGGCAAAACGACGCTGCTGCAGGCGATCACCGGCGTTAATGCCGACCGCTTGCCGGAAGAGAAATCACGCGGGATGACGATCGATCTGGGGTACGCCTACTGGCCCCAGCCCGATGGTCGTGTGCTGGGATTTATCGATGTTCCGGGCCACGAAAAGTTTCTGTCAAACATGCTGGCGGGCGTGGGCGGCATTGACCACGCGTTGCTGGTGGTGGCCTGCGATGACGGCGTGATGGCGCAGACCCGCGAACATCTGGCTATCCTGCAACTGACGGGAAAGCCGTCGCTGACGGTGGCGTTGACCAAAGCCGATCGCGTTGATGCGGCGCGCGTGAGCGAGGTGCATGCCGATGTGGAAGCGGTGCTGGCCGAATTTGCTTTTACCCATGCGACGCTGTTTGTCACCGCGGCGACGGAAAACCGGGGGGTTGACGAGCTGTGCGAACATCTGCGCTGGCTACCTGAACGCACCCACCCGCAGCATCAGCGTTTTCGTCTGGCTATCGATCGCGCCTTCACCGTAAAAGGGGCGGGCCTGGTGGTAACCGGCACCGCGCTCAGCGGTGAGGTCAACGTCGGCGATACGCTATGGCTGACCGGGGTGAATAAGCCGATGCGCGTGCGCGGGCTGCATGCGCAAAACCAGCCGGTCGACCGGGCGTGGGCCGGTCAGCGAATCGCGCTGAATATTGTCGGCGATGCGCAGAAAGAGGCGCTGAATCGCGGCGACTGGTTGCTGTCCACTCAGCCTCCCGAGCCGTCCGGGCGAGTAATTGTTGAATTGCAGTGCCACACGCCGTTGACACAATGGCAGTCTTTGCATATCCACCATGCCGCCAGCCATATAACCGGACGCGTATCGCTGCTGGAGGGCAATCTCGCCGAACTGGTACTCGATACTCCACTGTGGCTGGCAGATAACGACCGGTTGGTGCTGCGCGATATCTCCGCCCGCGCGACCCTGGCGGGTGCCCGCGTGGTGACGCTAAATCCGCCGCGTCGCGGGAAACGGAAAGCAGAATATCTGCAGTGGCTGCATGCGCTTGCGGCGGCGGCGGCGGATGCTCAGGCGCTGGAGACGCACCTGCAACGTGATGCGGTACGTCTGGATGAGTTTGCCTGGGCTCGCCAGCTGAACGAAAATGGCCTGGTGGCGCTGACCCACAACGCTGGCTATCTGCAGGCCGGTCATAACTTGCTCAGCCCTGCGCTGGCGGCACGCTGGCAGACAAAACTCCTTGATGCGCTGGCGCGCTATCACGATCAGCATCGCGACGAGCCTGGACCGGGCCGCGAACGTCTGCGGCGCATTGCGCTGCCGATGGAGGACGAAGCGCTGGTACTGCTGCTGATTGAACAGATGCGCGCCAGTGGCATTATCGGCAGCCATCACGGATGGTTGCATCTGCCGGAACACAAAGCGGGCTTTACCGAAGAGCAGCAGGCCATCTGGCTACGGGTTGCCGACCTGTTTGCCGATGAGCCCTGGTGGGTACGCGACCTGGCGAAAGAGGCGGGTGTTGAAGAGTCGCTGATGCGGGCGGTGCTGCGGCAGGCGGCACAGCAGGGCATGATTACCGCGATCGTCAAAGATCGTTATTATCGCAACGATCGGATTGTGACTTTTGCCAGAATGATCCGCGATTTGGATCAGTTGCGCGGTTCAACCTGTGCGGCAGACTTTCGCGATACGCTGAACGTCGGGCGGAAGCTGGCGATTCAGATTCTCGAATATTTCGACCGGATTGGCTTTACCCGCCGTCGTGGTAATGACCATATCCTGCGCGATAAAGCGTTGTTTCTTTAAGTCTCTTCAGGCGTCCGGCCAGCGGCAGCCCGTGTGCGCCCCTCTGGCCTGGTCAGCACAGCGCCGCCGGGGGTTTTCTGGTTAAATTCCCTCGGGGCGCAGCGATACCTCCCGCGTTTATTCGTCCGTTTCTTCCACCCAGATGCGCATTTCTCCTTCGCCGCGATTCGCCCAGCTAAACCACGGAATAAAGGTTAAGGTCTGAAGCTGGCGCGTGGCCGGCGTGTGGTCATAACTCCATAGTGCCTGGTTTTCCGCATTCTTCGCCGTTTGCTTATAACCCGGCGCCTGAAGAAGCATTTTATGCGCAAATATTCCTTTTCCTTCAAAAGTGCTGAACCGGGCGTTGCGCGGCAGCTGCAGGTTATGCAACTGCTCGCCGTTGTCCGCCTGCTCCAGACAATATACCAGCGGCCCTCGCTGTACGGCGACCTGGCCGGCCTGATGGCGCACCAGCGGATTACCGTAGACGCGGCGCACCGGCATTGGCAGTGTTAGCAGGATAATGTCGCCTTCCTGCCAGCGACGGCTGATGTGCAGATAACCTTTGCGCACATCCCGTTCAACCGCAATACCGTTCATCGTCACCTGCGGGTTTTCGCACCAGTCTGGCAGGCGCAGCGCGAGGGTATGATTCACCGGCGTGGAGGAGTCAATGGCGATTTTTACCCGCTCCTGCCACGGATAGTTGCCGCTGATACGTAGCCGCAATGTCTTGTCGCCGACCGGGATCTCTGCGCTGTTGCCGATATACAGATTGATGTAGAGCGCCTCGTCATGCGGCGTGTAGATGTAGTGTCCCAGCGAAGTGAGTACGCGGGCGATATTCGGCGGGCAGCAGGCGCAGCCAAACCAGCGCTGACGAACGGGTTTCACATGGTCATAAATATGGTTGAATTTTAACGACTTC
The DNA here is from genome assembly GCF_039594335.1 of Raoultella sp. Lineage (NCBI taxonomy): Bacteria > Pseudomonadati > Pseudomonadota > Gammaproteobacteria > Enterobacterales > Enterobacteriaceae > Klebsiella > Raoultella sp. The sequence goes on along the minus strand of NZ_JBCNNS010000009.1, from coordinate 52,624 downwards.
GGGTGCACTTCCAGCGGGTTAACGTAGAAAAAGTGTTTACCGTCCAGCGCCATTCCGCCCAGCACGGTGTTATACAGCGCGCGTTCCATCACGTCGGCGTACTGGCTGTCGGCCTCCATTTCCAGCATTCGGCGAGCAAACATCATTAAACCGATGGATGCGCAACTTTCGGCATACACCGTATCGTTTGGCAGGTCATAGTCGCTGCTGAACGCCTCCCCGCTGCTCTGCGAACCGATGCCGCCGGTGATATACAGCTGGCGCCGGGCCATGTTCTGCCACAGGCGCAGACAGTCCCGGCGCTTGCCTTCGTCCTGGCTTAAACGGGCGAGATGGGCAACGCCGGTCATCAGGTAGACAAAGCGCACCGCATGACCGATGGCGACAGACTGTTCAGCAATCGGCTGGTGTGCCTGGCTATAGGGCTTATCCTTCACCATCCATGCCGGGCCATAGGTATTCCAGTAGGAGGTTTTACCGCGCTTTTCATATTCGATATCGTAAAAATGCGGCTGCGTTCCGCGCGCTTCAACGAAGTAGTTCGTCAACGCCAGGTAGCGCGGCTCCCGGGTTACGTCATACAGGCGCATCAATGCCAGCTCAATTTCCGGGTGCCCTGGGTAGCCGTGTAGCTGATTTTCTCCGGGGCCAAACACGCTGTCGATATGGTCCGCCAGGCGACAAACCACTTCCAGCAGGCGGCGTTTGCCGGTGGCCTGGAAGAAGGCGACGCCAGCTTCAATCATGTGCCCGGCGCAGTAGAGCTCGTGGCATTCGGCGAGATTCGTCCAGCGTTCCGTTGGTGCTTTGACCGTGAAGTAGGTATTCAGGTAGCCATCTTCACACTGGGCGTCAGCCACCAGTTCAATCACTTCATCAGCGGTCTTTTCCAGCCCGGCATCTGGCTTCTGGCACAACGACCAGGCGACGGCTTCCAGCCATTTCGCCACGTCACTGTCCTGAAAAACCATACCGTAAAATTCGCCTTGCTGGCGTCCGGCGGCGATACGGAAGTTTTCTATCGCATGGCTTGGATCGGTCTCCTCGATGCGGTCGTTAAGCGCATCCCATTGGTAGGGGATCACCACGTCGCGCACCAGTTGCTGGTACTGACCGAGGAACGGATCGGTGATTTTCAGTTTGTGCAGATCGACTTCCATAACAGACATGACGGACTCCTTAAGGCTGAACGTGGCGCGTGCGCAGGTCGCTGGCAATGCGCGCCATCATCGGATTATTGAGCTTGCAGGCGCGGATAGCGAAGGCGAGCAGCAGATGGAAAAGGGCGGGCAGCAGGGTTTCCATGGTTGTGATACCGGCCAGCGATGATGCCGTCTGGTGTTCTGCACCCGGATGATAGGACACGTAAATAAACACGAGGCTGATGATGCCGGCGCTGGAAGCCCATGCCAGTTTGATGAAGAACAGATTAAAGGCGAAGTTCATGCCGGAAGAGCGCACGCCGGCCTTCCATTCGCCGTAGTCGTCAGAGAAGGCCATCAACGAGAAGTGCAGCGGTAAGGTGAAGCCGAGAATGATACCGTTGCCGAGGATCACCACTAGCCACAGGGTCTGGTATGCATGGCCGGTCGGTAAAAACCACATCGCGATTGCCAGAGCAGCCAGCACCAGGTTGGTGTAGTAGTAGAGCTTGACGGTATCGAAGTGGTGTGAAAGCAGGTTGATGATGATGGAGCCGAAAATCGACGCGAAGGTCACCATGGTGAAAAATAGCGAGATGTAGCCGGTGGATCCTCCAAGGACGTAGGTGATGAAGTACATGTAGCCGCCGCCACGGATATTAAAAACGTTGATCAGCAGGAATGACATCACCAGCATCAACAGCAACTGGTCGTTTCTACGCAGTCCGGCAATATGTTCTCGCAGGGTAAATTTCCCCATCACATCCAGCGAGACACGTTCGCGAACCCAGAAGAAACAGCACAGGAACATCACCACCGCAATGGCACAGAGTACGCCAACGCCATACTGATATCCCTGAGCGGTATTACCCTGGCCCAACGTTTTCACCAGCCACGGTAACCCGACGGAAACCAAAAATCCTGCCACGCCGCATAATACAAAACGCCACGCCTGGCATGAGATCACTTCACTATGACGAGTGGTCATGGTGTTGATCAGCGCACAGTACGGCACGTTAATCGCGGTGTAGCTGATCGACAGCAGAAGATAGGTGCCGAATGCCCAGGCGATTTTTACTCCCATGCTGGCATCAGGCACGGTAAACGTCAGTACGCCGATGATGCCGATCGGCACGGCAATCCACAGCTGCCAGGGACGAAAACGTCCCCAGCGGCTTTGAGTTCGGTCGACCAGAGCGCCCATGATCGGGTCGGAAATCGCGTCGAAAATGCGCAGTGCCAGGAACAGAGTCCCGACCAGCGCGGGCGTTAGCCCGAAGACATCGGTATAGAAAAAAGTTAAAAAGTTCATGATCAGGCAGGTTATGACCGTTCCGCCTGCATCCCCAAGTCCGTAGCCGACTTTTTCACGTACGGACAATTTATCGTCCAGCGCTTTTTGCGCCGAATCGGCAGTGGAAATTAATGTCGAAGTCATGGAGAACGCCTCACATATTCGGAGATTTTGTTTCCAGAAAATAAGCCGCTTGGTTGTGGCTCTTGTTGTGTAGTTTGCAAAGTACCTTTTTATTTTGCATTGAATTCAGCACACAGCAAGGGAAGGGAAAAGTACAAAAAGGTGATGATTCCGACCTGATTGAGAAAATGTGATTTCGATCCGCTAAGTCATCCTGTTTTCGTTAATAATCAATAATAAGGCGTTTGTTTTCATCACGTAATAGCGAGAGTTGACATAGTTATGCTCGAATTATCCATAGCGCTTCCGATACGGGTGCAAAACGGAGGGTTATTTATTTCTCGCGGTGTGGGGAGCCACCCATCGCGTACCCTGCATTCCTGGGAGGTTATTTTTGTTGAAAAGGGGACATTAACGATCCGTGAAGAGGATACGATTTTTACGGTAAATTCAGGAGAAAGTTTATTACTCTGGCCGCAACGCCGTCATGTTGGCGTGGGGAAATTTCCGGCAGATTTAAAGTTCTACTGGCTGCATTTTGAATTAACGCCGTCGGTGGAAAAAAAAGCGCATCCATCGGCGTTGATGTTACCGCAGCACACAACGTTAAGTGACCCACAATATATGACCGGGTTATTTCGACAATTCTTAAATGAGCAGGAAAATGTGCATCGTAGCGTAGCGCTGGAATGTATTTTGCTGCTGATTTTACAGCAGATATCCGCTTCTGCTTTAAGTGAAAGAGCGGAGAATAACCCTGGTATTGCGCTGGCCTGGAAAGCCCGTCAGATGATCGGTACGCACTTTCATCTGCCTATTTCGGCGTCGCTGTTGGCGAAAGAGTTGCACTGCAATGTGGACTATCTAGGGCGGGTTTACCGACGGGCCTTTCGTCTGACGTTAACCGAAGCCATTCACCGTCAGCGTGTACGGGCAGCGGAGAAGTTGCTGATCAGCGATTCGCTGTCGCTAAAAGAGGTGGCGGAGCAGTGCGGTTTTCACGATGTGGGCTATTTTCGGCAGATCTTCCGCAAGCATACCGGCATAACGCCCGCCGCGTGGAAGCGGCGGTATTGTAAGGAGCATATTAATTCGGAATGAGGCTTTGCATTGCGCGGTCGGAGGCCCTGATCCCTGACGCTCTCCCACAGAAGATCGTCAGGGGGGCCGCAGAGGACAGGCTCACTGCCCGTAATAGGCATTCGCTCCGTGCTTACGCAGGTAGTGTTTATCCAACAATTCAGACTGCATATCCGGCAGTTGTGGTGCCAGCTGGCGCGAGAACAGGCCCATATAGGCGCACTCTTCCAGCACTACCGCATTGTGCACCGCGTCCTGGGCATTTTTACCCCAGGCAAACGGGCCGTGGGAATGCACCAGGACCGCTGGAACCTGCATCGGGTTCAGAGCGCGTTCCTCAAATGTTTTGACGATCACTTCGCCGGTTTCGTATTCGTACTCGCCGCCGATCTCTTCAGAGGTCATCAGGCGAGTGCATGGAATCGTCCCGTAGAAATAGTCCGCGTGGGTGGTGCCCCAGGCGGGCAGGTCCAGTCCGGCCTGTGACCAGATGGTGGCGTGGCGGGAGTGAGTATGCACAATGCCGCCGATCTCCGGGAAGCGACGATATAGCGCCAGGTGCGTTGGCGTATCGGAAGAGGGTTTCTTGCTGCCGTCCACCACTTTGCCGCTGACGATATCCACCACCACCATATCTTCGGCTTTCATCACGGCGTACTCCACGCCTGAAGGCTTAATCACCATCAGTTTGCCGGTTTCATCCACCGCGCTGACGTTACCCCAGGTGAAGGTGACAAGCCCATGAGCGGGCAACGCCAGGTTTGCCGCCAGCACCTCGGCTTTCAGTTGCTCTAACATACGAATCCTCCTTCCTCCATACGGGCTTCAATCCAGCGACGTGCCTGAATGATTTCCAGTACTGGCTCTTTGGCTTTTTCGGTCCACATCTCAATCAGAAATGCACCGCGATAATTCAGATTCTGTAATGTGCTGAAGACCTTGACGAAATCGACGCATCCTTCACCAAACGGCACATCACGGAACTGGCCTGGGCTGGTGTCGGTGACTGGTTGCGTATCTTTCAGATGAATAGCGGCGATGCGGTCGATACCCAGTGCCAGCTCTGCCGGGACGTCATTACCCCAGGCGCTGAGGTTGCCCACGTCCGGGTAGACGGTGAACCACGGCGAGGCGAGCAGTTGGTCCCATTTTTTCCACTTGGTGATGGAGTTCATAAACGCGGTGTCCATGATCTCCACCGCCAACATCACCTGAGCACCTGCCGCCTGTTCAACGGCCCACGCCAGCCCTTCGGCGAAGCGCTGCTGGGTGCCCGCGTCATGCTCTTCGTAATAGACATCGTAACCGGCGAGCTGGATGGTGCGGATACCCAAATCGCGCGCCAGCTTGATGGCTTTGGTCATGATGTCCCTGGCACGCTCGCGCACGGCTGCGTCGCGGCTACCGAACGGAAAACGGCGATGCGCGGAAAGGCACATCGACGGAATCGACACATTGGTTTCCAGCATCGCTTCCACTACCGAGGCGCGCTGGGCGGTGGTCCATTCGAGTCGCGACAAGCGCTCATCGGTTTCGTCGACGGACATTTCCACGAAGTCGAAGCCGCAGCTTTTAGCCAGAACCAGACGCTCTGGCCAGGATAAGTCTTTCGATAACGCTTTTTCATAAATACCTAATGGATGGTTACGCATAATTACGTTCTCCAGATGTCGCGAATGCGGGTGTGGAACTCTTCAGCCACCTGCAGCGGATCCGCGGCGCTGGAGAGGGCGCGTCCGGCAATAAAGGCCTTCACGTTAATCTCTTTGAACAGCGGCAGGTCGCCAGGGTTGATGCCCCCCGTGACGGAGAGCTCCAGGCCGATATCCGACAGCGCTTTCATGCGCGCCAGATCCACTTCGCCCCACTGCTGGCCGCTCGCCTGGGCGTCGCGTCCACGGTGATAAATCGCCTGACGCACGCCGACGCTGTACCAGTCGCGGGCATCGTCGAAGGTCCAATGACCAAACAGCTCGATTTGGATTTCGCCTCCACGAGCAGCTGCAACGGCGTGACCTTTCTCGATGGTGGCCAGCGGTGCGGCACAGATGATGGTCATCCAGTTGGCCCCCGCTTCCAGCGCCTGCTGGGCCAGAGTTTCCCCGGCGTCAGCGACTTTCCAGTCGGCGACGATCAGTTTTTCCGGGCATTGGGCGCGCAGGGCGCGGATGGCATTTAGCCCCTCGCTCAGGCAGAGAATGGTGCCTGCCTCTACGATATCCACGCGGTCTTTTAACAACGCAACATCGCGCTGGGCGGCGGCAAGGTCGGTGTGATCGAGCGCCAGCTGCAGTAATGGTCGGCTCATAAAGAGTGCTCCTTAATACGGGTGTGAAAGCCCTGAAGTGCTTCAATTAAAATCTGGTAACGGTGGTATTTGCGCTGGTAGGCCGCGTGGGCGTTCATGTCCGGCGTCAGGGTGCGCATTTCGTAGTTGAGGATCTGCTGGGCGTCGGTGAAGTTTGCGTAAACGCCGGTGCCGACGAGGGCTGCAATGGCGGCACCAAAGCAGCCGGTCTCTTCTACCTGCGGCAGCTCAACGGGCAGGCCGCTGACATCCGCCAGCATTTGCATCCACACGGGAGAGTGCGCGGGGCCGCCGGTGACGCGCAGGGAGCGTACCTCGGTGAAGCGTTCGCGCATGCGGTTGAGGTGCGTCATGTGGCTAAACACGACTCCTTCATAGACCGCCTGGAACAGGTGCGCTCGGGTATGCAGCGCCTGCATGCCATAAAAGCCGCTGGTCATATCAAGTCCGGCATTACTGCCGTACAGGAAGGGCAGGAAGAAGACATCGCTGGTGGCTTTCGGCAGGCTGTCGACGAGCTTGTTGATTTCATCAAAGCTGATGTCGCCAAATTGTGCGGTCAGCCATTCGAGGTTGCCGGAGGAGGTGGGACTGGCTTCGTGGACGATGTACTGGCCATCGTTGACGTAGCGTCCGTAGACGAAGGGGTGCGCTTCGTTATCACGCAGCCCTTCAGCGATGCCGCTGGTGACCGCCCAGGTCCCCATTACGGCGTTCAGCGTGTACTCGTCGTCAAGCCCGGCACAAAGAGCGGTAGAAACCACATCAAACAGACCGCCCACAACGGGAGTTCCCGCCGCGAGACCGGTAATGGCGGCTGCCTGAGAGGTGATTTCACCGCTGATTTGGGATGAACCGACAATGGGCGGCAGCGCAGCGTTGATTTCGCTGATGCCAAGCCATTGCGTCAGGCAGGGATCGTACCGCCCGGAGGTCATATGGTAGAGGTTGGATTCAGAGATATTGCTCTCTTCGCATCCTTTCACGCCGGTGAGGCACCAGCGCAGATAATCGTGGCCCATCATCACGCAGCCAATTTGTGCGTAACGCTGCGGCTCGTGCTCCTTCACCCAGCGCAGCAGTGAAGCCGGGTGCCCGGTCCATAAGGTCTGGCGCGTTAACGGATAGAGCTTTTGTGGCATGCCGTCCTGCTGCCAGCGTTTGACGATCTCCATCGCGCGGCGATCGGAAGAGAGGAGCGCGGTGCCCAGCGGTTGGTCATTTTTATCCAGTAAAAACAGCCCCTTGCCCTGAGCGGAAATCCCGATGCCTTTGATTTGTTCACCGCGAATGCCGGTATGTTGCAGCAGGCGGGAAATGGTTGCCGCGCAGTGCTGCCACAATGCCGTCATGTCGCGCTCCGCCCAACCGGGCTGCGGGCTGAGGGTGTGAACGGACTGGCGTTCAATGGCGAATTCTTTCCCCTGGCTGTTGTACAGGCCTGCTTTCAGATAAGTACCGCCACAATCGATACCTAGCCAGAAGGTCTCTTTTTCACTCATCTTTTTTTCCTGGTTTGCCCCTCTCCCCGTGGGAAAGGGGGGAAGGTGTCAGATCGCGCGTTTCGGTGCGTTTACCGCACCGATAGATGAACTGTTGGCGTCGCACCTGGACGGCAGCAGCAGCGCCATTAGCGCGGCAATCGCCAGTGAAATCGCCAGGCAGTAAACGCCCGCATCTTTGCTGTAAAGAGTGATCAGCACGCCCACGGCATACGGGCCGCAGAAGCCGCCGAGGTTGCCCAGGGCGTTGATCACACCGCGTGCGCCACCGGCCATTTCGGCACTGAACAGACGCGCTGGAATGGTCCAGAACACCCCGGCAGCGGACTGCAGGAAGAAGCCACATCCGACCAGCGCGGTGTACGACAGCCAGACGCTCTCTTTCAGCACAACGGAAAGGAACATACAGGTGGCGAAACCAATCAGCGGTAGGGAGACGAACAGCTTGCGTTTGCCGGTGCGGTCAGACAGGGAAGAGAACAGGAACATCCCGGCAATCGCCCCTACGTACGGCAGAATGGCGAGCATTCCAACCTGGCCCATACTGGTGTGGGTCAGCTCTTTCAGGATGGTCGGTAGCCACAGGGTGTAGCCGTAAATCCCGGTCTGGTAGAAGAAGTTCAGGGCAATCAGTTGCCACATCGTGCGGTCAGACAGCACGGTGCCCAGAGAGGCATTCATCGTGGTTTTACCGGCAATGGCGCGCTGTTCAGCGGCCAGGGTTTCCACCAGGTACTTTTTCTCTGCGTCGGAAATCCAGCGGGCCTCCTGCGGGCGGTCATAAACAGTCAGCGCCCACATCACCAGCACGACGAGGGAGAGCAGGCCTTCGATGATGAACAGCCAGCGCCAGTCGAGGGCGGTGATGATCCAGCCAGAAAGCGGGGCGGTGATGATCCCGGCGATTGGCACGAACATGATGACAATGGCGTTAGCGCGACCGCGCTCGGCATCCGGGAACCAGTTACTGATCATGGTGAGTACCACAGGCAGCATGCCGCCTTCCGCCACACCCAGCAGGAAGCGCAGTGCCAGCAGTTGGTAGTGGTTGGTCACAAGACCGGTGAACACGGAAATCACCGCCCACGCGACCAGCGACCAGCCGATGAATTTTTTGCCGCTGCCGTGAACGGCGATTTTGCCGCCTGGAACCTGTAAGAATAGATAGCCGAGGAAGAAAATACCGCCAGCCAGGCCTGCCATCGTCGCGGTGATGCCTAAATCCTGATCCATCCCGCCGGGCATGGCAAAGGCAATATTCACACGGTCCATATAAGAAATAATACACGCGATAAGAATCGGAGGAATAATTCTTAACCAGCGTTGGCGCGGAATGTTCGCGGTTGTAGCGTACGAGGAAGTGTTCATATTAATCTCTTGTTTAAATTAACTGGCCTTGCGATTAAATTGACGCTTTATATTTATTGTTGGGCGATGTTTAACGCGTGAATGCCATCGCGTAATATGGCTATGCGATGATTCGTATCAGCATTCGCATCAATTTCCAGTAATTTAATACCGACAAACTGTAATTTTTCTGAATCAGCCACATTAAATAATTCTTTTGCATGAGCCGCCGTTAACAGGCTTTGCGGGCAGAACGGGGCGAACGGTGTGTGCAGGTCGGTCCATTCTCCGTACGGTCCTTCGGTTGCGGTGCCTGAGAACATCAGCGCCCCCAGTTTGCCTGCGGCATGCACCACCTGAGTGTGGGTCAGCGGCAGAGTGGGGTTACGCCCTTCAATCGCTGAACGCGCCCAGTTGATACAGACATCAATGCTGTAACCTGCCAGGGCCTCGAGCACGTTTTCCAGCGGTAGAAAACCTTTGCGGGGGGCAGGCTGGTTCATGGCATCACAATGTTCCAGTACGAGTGAGCATGACCAGTCCCAACCCGCAATCTCTTTGATTGAGCGCGCGAAGGCATCGGTTGCCTGCCCTACGTTCGCATTGCCTGCAAGCGGTGCTGCCTGCAGTTCAAGGGAGATGACCTTGCCGGTAAAACGTTTGTTTAGCGCATTGATTTTGTTGTGTAAATGACGATGGAATTCGACACATGCCAGGCGCTGTTGTTCATCGCTGGAGGCCAGGCCGAAAGCCGTGTTGCCGCCGCCACGACGACGCATCGTTTCCGGGATGGCAGTCACCACCATCTTCCATTCCTGCGGCGTATGCTGAAACAACCACTCATCGCCATAGGGGTGAAAGTTCTCATGGCATGGCTGCTCCAGCCCACGGATGTGGGGCGTGTCGGCGAGTAAGCGCCAGAATTCCTTCTCTTCTTGTTCACTCTTTTGGTGAAATGAGGGCGCGCAAGGGTATGCGCCGATAATATAACCGGCGTCATTTCTTTCCATTTTTTACTCCTTTTATTTATCGGTGTTCGACAAATAAATGACGGATTAATCTAAAGCGGAAATAGCAACTTTAACCACAACTTTCCTGATTTCCGTTTCCCGGTTTTTATTACAGGCCGGGCGATGAACATCCTGTGGGAAAAATATGGCGTAGTTCCCCGGTCTCATTTCTATTAACGATTCGTTTTCGCTGTCGTGATAGAAAATAATATCTCGCTGCTCAAGTAATTCTTCACTTACTGTATTATTGCCGGTATCGATAGCGACACCAATCTGCTCTTCACCGGAATATAAAAACTGGATATCCAGGTAGCGGCGGTGCACTTCCGGGCGCAGCTCATCGTGCGGACGGGTGGTCAGGTCGAGGATCTGCGCGAAGATTGTGCGCCCCTCGATTTCGACCACGCCGGTCTCCAGTTTGCTGAAGTCCGTGGTGCGCAAAAATTCCAGTGCTTTTTCAATCGCTGTCGGATACCTGCAGGCGTTAGGTTGAGAAATATGTCCATAAATCATGATGATATTCCTTATAGCGCTTTGATTTTTGCCCAAACGCTGTCATCAACGGTGATTCCGTTGCGGCGGTTCTCTTCCAGCAGACGGGAAAACTCATGACCGGGCAGACGGACCGGCACGTTTTCGTCGGCACGCTCGGCGCTGGTGATGTAATCCATGATGCGTTGCAGCTTGGCATCGCGGGTGGCACCCTCGATCAGCTTGTCCACTTCGATAGCAATAAAAACTTGCGAAATGTTGAACTCGTCGCTGTTGTCTTCAGTTACCGCAGCAACGGAAGAGCCATCGGAGAGCAGGGTGGCTATCATGTCCAGCACGATGGAGAGGCCTGAACCTTTCCAGTAGCCCATCGGCAGAATACGGCGGTTTTTCTCGATGGGGGCCGGGTCTCGGGTCAGATTGCCTTCGTCATCGAAGCCGCCGTCAACCGGCAACTGGCGGCCTGCCAGACGGTTCACTTCCAGCATGCCGTAGGAGAACATCGACATGGACATGTCCACCATGGTAATCGGCGTAGACGGAATGGCGACGATCAGCGGATTAGTCCCGATGCGGCACTCTTTGGCGCCCCACGGCGGCATCACGGCAATGGAGTTGGTCCAGCAGATACCGATGTAGCCTTTTTCAGCCGCCTGCCAGCCGTAGCTGCCGCCGCGCATCCAGTGGTTGGCGTTTCGCACAGCAACCAGGCCAATACCGTGGTCAGAAGCCAGTTCAATTGCACGGTCCATCATTTTTTTGGCGGTCAGGTTGCCGATTGAGCGCCGGGCATCCCACTGTTCAATCGCCCCCAGCGAAGCGGTGCGTTCTGGCAGGGCTTCCGGGATGATATCGCCGTTTTCCAGTTGCTGAATAAAGCGCGGGAAGCGGTTTACGCCGTGTGAATAGACCCCTGACTCGGTGGTGCGGGCGAACATTTCCGCACAGGCATCGGCGGTTTCAACCGCCACGCCGCGTGCCAGCAGGACGCGGTTAAACTCATTTTTAAGGTCAGAAAAACTCAATAACATACGCTTTCTCCATCACATCTTTTATTTCACATAGTGGAATTTCGTTTCACCCAATAGTGTTGGGTTGCAAAACCACGCCGGCAGGACCGGTGCGTTTCGGTGTTACTCCGGTTTATCCCTGAAGGCGGGATGGGGCGAGGATCACCCGGTATAGTGATGTCGTCGCCGTAATAAAAAGCGTATTGCCGTCGGGGCCGCCAAAGGTGCAGTTAGAGACGCGCTCGGGGACCGCAATGGTTTCCAGTAATTCGCCTGCGGCGGAGAAAATCAAAATCCCTGTCTCGCAGCTGCAGTAAATATTCCCATCCTGGTCGACGCAAAATCCGTCCGGAATACCCGGTTTAACCTGGGTTACGACGTGGGAAAATAACGCGTTATCACCTTCAAGGCGGTAAGCACGAATTTCCCGCCGGCCCTGGCTCGGAAAATCAATCACCGACATATCTGCCACGTATAGCCATTTATCATCCGGCGAAAAGGCCAGTCCGTTAGGGCGTTGGGTATCGCTGATGGCAATAGCGACCTGGTTACGCGCTTCATCAAATCGGTAGACGTAGCAGCCAATGACCTGGCTTGCGGCGCGATAGCCCTCTTCGTCACCGATGATGCCGTAGGGCGGATCGGTAAACCAAATCGACCCGTCCTGACGTACCGCGATATCGTTGGGGGAGTTAAAACGCAGCCCGTCGACTTTATCCACCAGCAGGGTGTGATTGCCTGCGGCGTCGGTACGGCTGATACCGCGTCGACCGTGCTCACAGGTCAACAAACGCCCTTGCTTGTCCAGCGCGTTGCCGTTGGCATAGTGGGATTCGGCGCGAAACACGCTGACGCCATTTTGCGCATCCCAACGGAACATTCTGTTGCCCTTCACATCGCTGAAAATCAGGCACTGCTGGTCTGCCAGCCACACCGGGCCTTCCGCCCAAATGGCCGGTGAGCACAGGCATTCAACACTTCCCATGACGGCTAACATCTCACTTCACACCCCAGATGGCTTTGTAGCGATCGCGGTAATGGTTGTCCGGGTCGAATTCGTTGTTCTGACCACCGTCGGCGCCGATGTTCTCTTTGGTCACCAGATGGGCCGGAGTGACATAACCCGACGGCTCTTTGCCCGCGAAGGCGCGGTTCAATTCATCCAGCAGCTGCCAGCCGTGCAGTTTCAACGGCTCCGGGACGGTTGCGATCTGCGCTTTGCCTTCACGCACGCGCTGGTAGGCTGTGACGGAACCATCGCCAGCGGAGATGTTGTACGGTGGTTTATCTCCGGTGCCTTTGCCCGCGGTTTGCAGGGCTGGAGCCATAAAGTCGAAGTACAGGTCGTTAATCGCCAGCGAGTATTCGAACTTGTCGCCATATTTTTGGATCAGGCTGTAGGTCATGCCCGGCATGCGGTTGGAGGTGTCGGCAAGCGGGGTATCGATAAATTCCACCACCTGGCAGCCGCTGCACTGCTCAATGACCTTCTTCATGGCGTTGGCTTTATCCAGCGCGATTTGGTACAGCGAGTCGGTGAAAATAAGCACTTTGGCGGTGCCGTTGGATTTCGCCACCGCATACAGCGCCGCCATGCGCGAGACTTCGTTCGAATCGGAGGTCACGTTATAGAAAATGTTGTAAGCCGGGACCGGGCCAGGCGCGGGAACCGCGTGCCATGCGGTCAGCACGATGCCCTCTTTCACTGCTTTTTTCAGCGGAATTTTGGCGACGTTCGGGTTCCAGCCGCCAATGACAATACCGTCCGGTTTGCGGGCGATCGCCTGGTTGAGTGCCGCCAGTTGATCTTTCACCGAACCCGCACCATCCAGCACATCCAACTGCCAGCCTGCCGTTTTCGCCGCTTCTTCCAGACCTTCTTTAACGCCCAGCACGCCGCCGTTTTTCATGTCCGAGGCGATGAAAATGATCTTCTTATTCGGCTGCAGCAACGGGCCCTGGGTTGGGCCATCCCAGGTGGTGACTGGCGCAGTTGCTTTGGCAATCGCCGTTTTCGCCTGCTGAACAAAGGTATCGTCGGCGAGGCTGAAACCACTTGCCATCATCAACCCGGCAGCCAGACAGTATTGAACTATTTTGTTATTCATTTTCAGTTCCTTACGCGAGAGTCATTGGGTAACGGAGGAGCCTGATGCTGGCGATTGTGCCCGCTGCACCAATTTTTTATTTAATGCCCGACGGCGTTGGGCATAGCCTGCCAGGGTAATCGACAGCAGCAACGTCGCGCCGTTAAACAGCGGTTCGACCCAAAACGCGCCGCCGAACTGCTGGATGCCCGCAATACCAATTGCCAGCACCGCAATACCGACCACTGTGCCCCAGACGTTCACCCGGCCGGGACGAATGGTGGTACTGCCAAGGAACGCGCCCACCAGAGCCGGGAGCAGATAGTCCATACCGACGCTGGCCTGGCCCACGCCCTGTTCAGCGGCGATGATCACCCCGGTAAAGCCCGTTAAGGTGCTGGAAGTAATAAATGCCCCGATGATGTAACGATTAACGGAAATGCCGTTGAGCGCTGCGGCGACCGGGTTACCGCCCACCGCATACATGCAGCGACCAATCGGGGTATGTTCGGTAATAATCCACAACACCACGGCGGCAAAAAGGACGTAGAAGGCCACAACCGGAATGCCGAACAGGTCGGAGTGATGCAGGGCGATAAAGGCGTCCGGTAAATCACCGACGATCTGTCGGCCACCAGAGTGCCAGAGCGCGATGGCGTACAGCACCGTACCGGAACCCAGGGTCGCAACAAAGCTGTCGATATCCGCCAGCGCCACCAGAATACCGTTCAGCAAGCCATAGAGCGCAGAGAGCACCAGCACGATCGCCACAGCGGCGGGCCAGGAGAAACCATATTCAACCTGCAAAGTAATGGCGAGGATGTGCCAGAGCACGATGCCGAAGCCGACGTTCAGGTCGATTTTGCCGACAATCATCGGGATGGTTGCTGCCAGCGCCAACAGGGCGATTTTCGATTTGCTGTCGAGGATCGCCTGCAACGTCAACAGGGAAGCAAACGAAGGTGTTGTCAGTGAAAAAATGATAACCAGTACCACGCAGATCGCGGGTAAACCGTAACGAGTGGTCAATTGTCCAAGCCAGGTAGCCACACCGTGTTCATGAAGCGATACGCGTGATTCCAGGGCCGTCGATTTCATTGATGTTTTAGCCATAACGCACTCCGACTTAATGTATGGTGCCGCTGCCCGATGCCAGCTCAAGCAATCTGGCAAAGGTGACATCCTGGTTGAGAAGTTCGCCGACGATCTGCCCACGGTTAAACACCAGCGCCCGGTTACAGATGTGCGCCACCTCTTCCAGGTCGTTGGAGATGACCAAAATGGCAACGCCGTTTCGCAGCGCCTGATTGAGTAAATCGTAAATTTCTGCGCGTGCGCCTACGTCAACGCCAGCAGAAGGATCTTCCAGAATGAGCAGAGGGGCATTGAGCGAGAGCCAGCGTGCCATTACCACTTTTTGCTGGTTGCCGCCCGACAGTGCACTGATTTCAATATTTATCTGCGAGGGGCGCACGTCGAACTGGCGGATTTTCTCCCAGCACAGCGGCGCTTCGCTTTTTTCGTTATAGCGGGAAAGCGGCGCATGACCGTGTTTACATGGGTTCATAAACAGGTTTTCACGCACCATCATGCCCGGAATCAGACTTTCATGAAGACGGTCGCCGGCGACAAAAGAGACGCCTGCGGACATCGCCTCCCCTGGTGTTGTCGCCGTAAACGGCACGCTATTTAAAGTGATTTTTCCACTTTCCTGCGTCCTGCAGGCAAACAGTAAACGTCCAATCTCTTCCTGACCGGCGCCACGCAGACCGGCGAGTGCCACCATCTCACCGGCACGCAACTCGAAGGAGACCGGCCCGGTATCGCCCACTTTGACGCGATCCATTTTCAACAGCACCGGCGCGCTGGCATCGGGTAAGGCCTGACGCTGGTCATCACGCAGGCCTTCGCCCACAATCAGCTCGACCAGACCACGCAGGCTGTAGTGGCCGATATCGCCGCCCCCGGCGTAGCAGCCATCGCGCATCGCACAAACCGTATCAGCCATCTCCATCACCTCATCCAGGCGGTGGGTGATGTAAATCATGCCGACCTGCTTCTCGCGCAGGATATTCATGACGCGGAACAGATGGCGTACATCGTCGGCAGGCAGTGAAGCTGTCGGTTCATCGAGCACCAGCACCGAGGCGTCAACCGCCACCGCGCGGGCAATCGCCAACAGGGATTTTTCCGTGCGGGAAAGGTCAAACACGCGGTCATCCGGGTCGAGCTGAATGCCGATATCTTCCAGCGCTTTTTGCGCCTGGCGTTTGGTGGCCGCCCAGTCAATCAGACCAAAGCGACGGGGAAACCCCATCACCAGAGCCATGTTTTCGGCGACGGTCATCCACTCTACCAGGCCTAAATCCTGATGAATAAAGGCGATAGGCTGTTCGTTGCCCTGACGTAACGCGGCGGCTGAATCCACCGGCTGACCGCGAAACAGGATCTCGCCACCATCACGGGAATAGACGCCCGCCAGCACCTTAATCAACGTCGATTTGCCGGCACCGTTTTCTCCCAGCAACGCCACAACCTGGCCCGGATAAATATCCAGACTGACGTTATTGACCGCCACATTTCCACCAAAGCGCTTGATGATGTGGCGCATAGATAACAACGGAGACAACACTGCTGCTTCTGCCATTTAAGGTGACCTCCCGACGAGGGAATAAGAACGTTTTGCCATCTATAAATTTCACTATGCGAAATCTGATTTCAAATATATCGATCATGATTTCACAAAGCAATCGGTGAGGCTGTTTTTGAAATTCAATAAAATCAGTTAATTACAAAATTTATGTTCAGATCGTGAAGTGAAACACACTTTGCGCTACCATCAGGTCGCCACTGAATGGAGAGCAGAAGCGATGAACATAAAAGAGAGTGAAAACGCGCCGGAGAAGGAGCGGCCGGCTGGAAGCCAAAGCTTGTTTCGCGGTTTGATGCTGATAGAAATCTTGAGTAATTACCCGAACGGTTGCCCGCTGGCGAATCTTTCAGAACTGGCCGGGTTGAACAAAAGCACCGTGCACCGATTACTACAAGGGCTGCAATCCTGTGGCTACGTCACTCCCGCACCTGCCGCCGGGAGTTACCGTTTAACCACGAAATTTATCGCCGTCGGGCAAAAAGCCCTGACGTCGCTGAATATTATCCACGTAGCGGCGCCGCATCTGGAAGCGCTGAACCTCTCTACCGGGGAAACCATCAATTTCTCCAGCCGTGAGGACGATCACGCCATTCTGATTTATAAGCTGGAACCGACGACCGGGATGCTGCGTACCCGCGCTTATATCGGCCAACATATGCCGCTGTACTGTTCGGCAATGGGTAAGATTTACCTGGCATTTGGTCAGCCGGAATATGTGAAAGAGTACTGGGAGAGGCATCAGGAGCAGATTCAGCCTCTGACGCGCAACACCATTACGGGGCTACCTGCGATGTACGATGAGCTGGCGCAAATTCGTGAAAGCGTGATGGCGATGGACCGCGAAGAGAATGAGCTTGGCGTTTCCTGCATCGCCGTTCCGGTGTTTGATATTCAACACCGTGTGCCGTATGCCATCTCCATTTCACTCTCGACGTCACGTCTGAAACAGATTGGTGAGAAAAATCTGCTCAAGCCGCTACGCGACACGGCACAGGCCATCTCTAACGAACTGGGATTTACCTTACGCGTGTAGGCAAAAAGGCAGATGCGGTGAGGCAGGTGACAGATCTGGCAATAATCCCCGCCAGGATCAAAGCGAAGGCGGTTCGTTTTCTGGCACTCTGACGCTAATCAACGTCAGGCGGGGGGGAAAATGAACCGTTTTATCATTGCGGATTCGGCCAAATGCATTGGCTGTCGTACCTGTGAAGTCGCCTGCGTGGTGTCACACCAGGAAAATCAGGATTGCGCCGCACTTTCTCCAAAAGCCTTCAGCGCACGCATTTGGGTGATGAAAAGCGGGTCTTTTACAACCGCCGTGACCTGTCATCATTGCGAAGATGCGCCCTGCGCCAACGTCTGCCCGGCGGGGGCTATTAGCCGGGTCCGCGATGCGGTATACGTTGAACAATCCCTTTGTATTGGCTGCAAAAGCTGCATGCTGGCCTGCCCGTATGGCGCGATGTTGGTGATGATGACCGGCGATGGCGTGCAGGCGTTGAAATGCGATTTGTGCGGTCATCGCGAAGACGGCCCGGCCTGCGTAGCGGCCTGCCCGACCCAGGCGCTGTACTGCATGACGCCGGCAGCGCTGGAGAGAGTAAGCGGCGAGCGCCGTCGGCGGACGGCGCTGGCGATTTAGGCGGGCGACAAAACACGCGATTACGCGTCTTGTTCCCCCCAGGCCCGCTCAATCTCTTCGGCGAGGATTTTCACGCCCGCTTCAATTTTCTCCGGGTCTGGCACGTAGTTCATGCGCATGCACTGGTGGGTATGCGGCCAGGGCTTATCAAGGCCCGGGAAGAAGTAGTCGCCCGGCACCATCAGCACGCCGCGTTTTTTCAGCCGCTGGTACAGCAACTCGGTGGAGATCGGCAGATCTTTAAACCACAGCCAGAGGAAAATCGCTCCTTCAGGTTTATGAATCAGGCAGCGATCTTCCGGCAGATAGCGGCGAATAATGGCGATAGTTTCCTGTACGCGCTGGTAGTAGAACGGTTTGATGACCGTTTCCGACAGGCGCAGCAGGTCATTGCGTTTGATCATTTCGTACATCATTGCCGGCCCTATTCCGCCCGGCGCAAGGCTGATAATCCCGTTCATGTTGCTGATAGCGGTAATGATTTTCTCATTGGCCACAATGATCCCGCAGCGGCTGCCCGGCAGGCCCAGCTTGGACAGGCTCATACACAGCACAATATTCGGGTTCCAGAGCGGCCTGGCGTCGCTGAAAATAATCCCCGGGAAAGGCACGCCATACGCATTATCAATCACCAGCGGGACGCCGTGTTGGTGGGCCAGCGCATCCAGTTTGATCAGCTCTTCGTCGGTAATCACGTTACCGGTCGGGTTGGTCGGGCGAGAGACGCAAATCATTCCCGTCTCTTCCGTGACCTGCAGGTGCTCAAAATCGACGTGGTATTTAAACTGACCTTCTGGCAGCAACTCAATATTCGGGCGAGTGGCAACAAACATATCCTCTTCAAGGCCCGAGTCGGCGTAGCCGATATATTCCGGCGTCAGCGGGAACAGGACTTTGCGGGTGCTACCATCCGCACGGCGCCCGGCAAAGAGATTAAACAAGTAGAAAAATGCACTCTGACTGCCATTTGTCAGTGCAATATTCTGTGGTTCGATCTCCCAGCCCAGCTCTTCACGCAGCATCTGCGCCAGCACAGTCAGAAGCTCGCTTTTTCCCTGTGGTCCGTCGTAATTACAAAGCGCATCAAGGGCTTTACCATTACTGAGCATATCGGCCAGCAGGTTCTGGAAGTATTCGTTCATTTCCGGGATCTGCGCGGGATTACCGCCGCCCAGCATGATTGCGCCCGGAGTGCGCAGGCCATCATTGAGGTCTTCCATCAAGCGGGTAATGCCTGAATGACGGGTGAATTTGTCGCCGAAAAGTGAAAATGTCATTGCGGATAATCTGTCGGTGTTGCTGGAAAGTGGATAACCATAACGCCAGCCTCGACGCGGTGCAAATCGGCAGGAAAGTTTAAGATTTCACTTTTATGCTGTGTTGTGTTTTTTTATTGGTTTTTTATTCTGTAAAAGGCTCCCCGAACAGACCAGGGAGCCATCAGAAGAGGGGAGTTATCGTTGGCCTGCCCAGATCACCATGACTTTATCATCGACGTATTCACGGACGAAACCGTAACCCTGCGGTACAGAGAGCGTGGTTTGTTTGCCCATCCCGATTGCCGGGTGGCGGGCGCGGAACTGGCCGAGTTTTTGCCAGTGGGTGACGTTGAGCGCGGCTTTCCCCTCGACGTCCTGCCAGTTCATATCTGAGCGCGTTCCCTGCAGCGGATCTGAGCCGGTAGGCCCGAACGGCCGCGCGGACTCATCGCCATAGAAGAGCTGTACCGCGCCTGGCGCGAGCAGCAGCAGTTCTGCCGCGGTGCTGCCGCCTTCGCGGAACAGACGCGTGTCGTGGGATGAGAGATAGCTCAGGACGTTAAACGTCTGCAGTTTATCCGCCATCTGCTGCCAGGTCAGGTCAATACTGGAGAGACAGCCTGACGCTTTCGCCGCCTGATCCTGGTAGTCGAAGTTAATCATCGCATCAAAACCGTGGCGGTAGTAATCGCTTTGCATCACCCCATGACCCCAGGCTTCACCGGTCATCCAGAAAGGCGCGTTATCCAGCGCTTTATCCGGGTTGGCCTTTTTCCATGCCGCCAGCGCCGCGGTGGCCTGGGTTTTCAACTGCTGCCAGGCTGCTTGTTCAACATGTTTGGCGGTATCGACGCGGAAACCGTCAATACCGTAATCACGTACCCACTGACTCAACCAGTGGGTCAGATAATCGCGCGGCGTATAGCCGGGAATCTCTTTTGCCGCCGTATCAGGCTTTTGTTGATAGAAATTGGGCAGCCCGGAAGGGGCGGTCGATTCGGTTTTCAGATCCGGCAGGAAGGCCAGGGACATGGTCAGATCGTCAAAGCCGGGGTTGTCGTAGTCGCCTATGTCGGTACGAATCCACTTTTTCCCCCACCATTTTTCCCAGCCGGCTTTATCGCTGAAGTTGATGTAGTCGTTGAAGCTGTGCCAGGTCTGGCCCGGGCCGGGTTGCCAGTTGGTCCAGTGTTCCCCGAGCGTTTTTTTCAGCTCGTCGCCCTGCAGATACAGCGAGCCGAATTTGAACTCCTGCATATCGGCCAGGGTAGCGTAGCCGGTGTGGTTCATCACCACATCAAACAGGATGCGAATACCGCGTTTGTGCGCCTCATCGACAAGGCGACGTAAATCCTCCTCGGTGCCCATATTGGCATCCAGTTTTGTCCAGTCCTGGGCGTAGTAGCCGTGATAGGCGTAATGCGGGAAATCGCCCTTGGTTCCGCCGCCTACCCAGCCGTGAATTTGTTCCAGCGGCGAGCTTATCCACAGCGCGTTAACACCTAACGCTTTCAGGTAGTCAAGTTTGCTGGTCAGCCCTTGCAGGTCGCCGCCGTGGAAGGTGCCGATTTCCTGCATACCGTCTTTGTGCCGCCCATAGCTGTTATCGTTGGCCGGGTTGCCGTTGACGAAACGGTCGGTCAGCACGAAATAGACGGTGGCGTTATGCCAGTTGAAGGTGGCGTCGGCAGTGGTGTCGGCCCGCTCAAGTAGCAGTAAGCCGTTGCTGTTGGGGGCTGGCAGCAGCGTAATTTTCCCGGCACTGACCGTTGCGATATTGCCACTGTAAAAATCACGGACTTTGCTGCCCTCGGCAAAGGTTTTGCTGACATCCAGCGTTAGCGGCTTACCATCCCATTTTGGACACTGAAGCAGTTGCGGCGCGGAAGTCGCTGCCGCCTCTTTTTCCTCCAGAGAAAGCATCAGCGTTGGCGTCCCGGAGCGGGTATCCACTTCAAGCGTGTAGCGACCTTCGCGGAAGACCCGCCACTGCGCCGGGGCGCCGCGACAGGGTTCCATGGACAGCATCTGGTTGAGTTTGATAGCCCCGGCGGGCTGCCAGCACTGCTGGTCAAAATTAATTTGTAGCGGACGTGTACCCTTCGCCACCTCATTTTGACTGATAAATCTGCCGGAGCCCTCTTCGCTAAAGGCCGGAAAATCGGTGGTGGTCCAGGCGGCGAAGGCCATTCCTGGCAACAAGAGCGACGCTAGCGCAGCGAGTTTCATTCTGGAGTCCTGTGAGCGGTTTTTTGTTCAGTTTGCCCGGTAAACCGGATAATGAGCTCATCCCGTCTGCGCTTTTGCAGGGAGGACAAAAAGGGGTGAGTGACAGAGGTCAAAAAACAGGCAAAAAATGAGACGGCGCTAACATTTTCGCTCTCTGGTGACGGCGCGGAAACCGATTTCAGGTGACAGCTTTTAGGAATTGGACTATTTCTGTTAGTGCTCTCACTGGGTATTTTTGATACTATTCGCAACTCAATTAACGTTTTTTTGCGTAAAACAAGGTGTTGGAATGATTAAATCCGACCAGGAGACCTAATGATATCGATTCCCATGCGACGATATGGGGCTGCGATACTCATGTTACTTACCTGCATATTTTCAGGTAGTGTGTTGGCAACAACCCACACAGCAACAACGAGTCATAAAGCCTCACAAGTAAAGAAAAGTAGTCAAGTTAAGGTAAGCAGTAAACAAGAGTATTCTCGCAATAGTGTAAAGAGTAGTTCACTTCCTGATTTGCGAAAATACCCTTCCGGAACCCCAAGGAAAAAAGCGTTTCTCCGGACAGTAATGCCTTATATTACTAAACAGAATCAGGTGATTACCGCCGATCGTAATTGGCTTGTTTCCAAACAATACGATTCACGCTGGTCACCGACAGAGCGCACGCGCCTGAAGGATATTGCGGCACGCTATAAGGTGAAATGGTCTGGCAATACGCGCCATATTCCATGGAACACGCTGATGGAACGCGTTGACATCATTCCCAACAGTATGGTGGCGACCATGGCGGCGGCGGAAAGCGGTTGGGGTACGTCCAAACTGGCGCGGATGAACAACAATCTGTTTGGTATGAAATGCGGTGGCGGAAATTGCCGCGGTGCGATGAAAGGCTACTCCCAGTTTGATTCGGTGGAGGAGTCTGTACAGGCTTACGTGACGAACCTGAACACGCATCCGGCATACAACGCCTTCCGTAAATCACGCGCGCAACTGCGTAAAACGGATCAGGAAGTGACGGCCAGCACCATGATTCATAAGCTGAAGGGCTATTCGACCAAAGGGTCGAGCTACAACAACTATCTCTTCGCGATGTATCAGGACAACCAGCGGTTGATTGCTGCCCATCTGTAATAGCAAATGCCCGGAGCGTCAGCCCCGGGCATTTGTCTTTGCGGTCTCACACTCTCTACATCATCACTTCACTGTGCCGATCCCGATACTCCTTCGGCGTCACGTCGTACTCTTTCTTAAATACCGAATAGAAATATTGCAGCGACGGATAGCCGCACATTTGCGAAATTTCATTAATCGACAGCGTGGTAGATACCAGCAGGCTACGTGCCTTTTCGAGTTTCTCGCGGTGAATGATGGAGTGAATGGTGTCGCCGACCTCCTCCTTGAAGCGCTTCTCGAGGTTAGAGCGGGAGATGCCGACGGCATCCAGCACCTGTTCGACCTTGATGCCCTTGCAGGCGTTATTGCGGATGTAGTGCATCGCCTGAATCACCGACGGATCGGTGAGCGAGCGATAATCCGTGGAGCGCCGTTCGACAACCCGCATCGGCGGCACCAGCCGGCGCTGCAGCGGGAGCGGCTCTTTATCCAGCAGCCGATGCAGCAGCTTGGCCGCCTGGTAACCCATCTGCCGTGTCCCCTGTGCCACTGAGGAGAGCGCTACACGCGACAGGTAGCGGGTCAGCTCTTCATTATCAATGCCGATGACGCACAGCTTTTCCGGCACCGGAATATGTAGCAGCTCGCAGGCCTGGAGCACGTGGCGGGCTCGGGCATCGGTCACGGCGATGATCCCGGTTTGTGGGGGGAGCGTTTGCAGCCAGTCTGCCAGGCGGTTCTGCGCGTGTTGCCAGTTTTCCGGCGCGGTCTCCAGTCCCTGGTAAACAACGCCGCGATATTTCTCCTTCGCGACCAACTGGCAAAACGCGTATTCGCGCTCGACCGCCCAGCGTTTTCCGCTGGAAATGGGCAGCCCGTAAAAGGCGAAGCGCTGGACGCCTTTTTCTTTCAGATGCAGGAAGGCGCTTTCGACCAGCGCGGCGTTATCCGTCGCAATATAGTGCACCGGGGGATAGCATTCGGGGCGATGGTAGGAGCCGCCGACGCCGACAATCGGGACCTCGACGTCTGCCAGCAGTCTTTCGATTTCCGGGTCGTCATAATCGGCAATCACGCCGTCACCAAGCCACTCTCTGATATTCTCGATACGCGCCCGAAAATCCTCTTCAATGAAGATATCCCATTCCTGTTGCGATGCCTGTAAATATTCTCCTACCCCCTCGACCACCTGCCTGTCGTAGGCTTTGTTGGCATTGAATAGCAGCGTAATACGGTGGCGCTTTGCAAACATAGTCTCTTTTCCTGGTTTCCCTTTCTGGCCATACAATACCGGCCAATGCCCGAAACATGGCAAGCCTCTTATGCGTAAATCCGGCGGTAGCGCAAAGAATTCGGGCATTCTTAATTCGACAGGCCTACGTTCTGCGCTTCGTCGCCGAATCCATCCATACCGCCAACAGTAAAATGGCGCCTTTGACGATGTACTGCCAGAACGTGGCGACGTCCATCATACTCATACCATTATCCAGCGCCGACATGATAAATGCCCCCATGACTGCACCGGCGACGCTACCAACCCCGCCGGCGAGGCTGGTGCCGCCGATGACGCAGGCGGCAATAGCATCCAGCTCGGCAATGTTACCGGCGGAAGGCGAACCGGCGCCCAGCCGCGAGCTGAGGATCAGACCGGCGATGGCCACCATCAGACCATTGATGGCGAAAACGGCCAGCTTGGTTCGTTCAACGCTAATTCCGGACAGACGTGCGGCTTCCAGATTGCCGCCAATGGCATAAATTCGCCGGCCAAAGGCTGTTCGGGTGGCCATAAACATCCCCGCCAGCAGCAGAGCTGCCAGGATGAGAACCGGCGTGGGGACGCCGCGATAATCGTTTAATAGCCAGATGGCGCCGAGCACGATAACCGCGGTAATGCTCTGACGAGCCACCGTTGAGGTTGGCGCTGGTGTGGTTAACCCCAGGGACTGGCGACGCAGGCGACCGCGCCATTGCCAGACAATAAAGGCCGCCATGCCAATGACGCCGATGCCGAAACCCAAACCGTCAGGCAGATAGCTTTGTCCGATTTGCGACATGGCCGGGCTGGTGGGGGAGACGGTGGTGCCGTTGGTGATACCGATCAGAATACCGCGGAACGCCAGCATCCCGGCGAGAGTGACGATAAACGACGGGACTTTGCGGTAGGCGACCCACCAGCCGTTCCAGGCGCCGAGAATCAGCCCCATCACCAGCGTGACCACAATGGTCAGCGGTAGCGGCCAGCCGAGCCAGACGTCAAAAATCGCCGCTGCCCCACCGAGCAACCCCATCATCGAGCCCACGGAAAGATCGATCTCGGCGGAAATAATGACGAAAACCATCCCGACCGCCAGGATACCGGTGATCGCTGTCTGCCGCAGCAGGTTAGAAATGTTACGTGCGCTTAAATAGGCTCCTTCGGTGGCCCAGGTGAAGAACAGCATAATCACCACAATCGCGGCGATCATCACGAAAACCTGAAGGTTCAGCCCTTTGAGTCCAGGCATACCGGCAGGGGCGGGCGGGATGATTTTTATCTCAGACGACGTGTTTTTCGACATGGTGTTCGCTCCTCAACGCGGCTTCCATCACCTGTTCCTGGGTCAGATGATGATTGACTAAATTGGCTTTCAGCTTGCCTTCATGCATCACCAGCACACGATCGCTTAACCCGAGAACTTCAGGCAGTTCGGACGAGATGACGATGACGGCTATCCCCTGCTGCACCAGCTGATTAATCAGTTTGTAGATTTCGTATTTCGCACCGATATCGATCCCGCGAGTGGGTTCATCGAGGATCAGGATGCGCGGATTCAGCAACAGGCAACGGGCGAGAATCGCTTTCTGCTGGTTGCCGCCGCTCAGACGACCAATGGCCAGTTCTGGCGATGACGTTTTGATTTTCAGCCGCTGGATGGATTGCTGGATGCACTGCTGCTCCCCGGCATCATCGAGGCTGCTCAACGGACCGGTAAACTGATTTAACGCCGCCAGAGTGATGTTCTTACCCACCGCCATCACCGGCACGATACCGTCTTTCTTGCGGTCTTCCGGGACCATAGCAATACCGTGGGCGATAGCCTGCTGGCAGTGGTGAATCGCCACCGGATGACCGTCAATGAACACTTTCCCTTCCCAGCGTCCCGGCCAGACGCCGAACAGGCACTGTACAGCCTCGGTACGCCCGGCGCCGACCAGCCCGGCAATACCGAGGATTTCACCGCGACGCAGTGAAAAAGAGATATCGTTGACCCGCTTAATGTGCCGGTTGACCGGGTGCCAGGCGGTTAAATGCTCGACGCGTAAAATTTCATCGCCGCAGTCGTGCGGCTCGTTTGGGTAGAGAGCGGTGAGTTCGCGACCCACCATCATGGTTATCACATCATCTTCATTCATGCCGCTGGCGTCGCGGGTACCAATATGCTGGCCATCGCGAATGACGCAGATGGTGTCGGAGATGGCTTTCACCTCATTCAGCTTGTGGGAAATATAAATACAAGCGATACCATGGGCCTGCAGATCGCGAATGATATCCAGTAGAATGGCCGTTTCCTGCTCGGTGAGAGAGGCGGTAGGTTCATCAAGGATTAATAAACGCACCTGCTTATTGAGCGCTTTGGCAATTTCAACCAGCTGTTGTTGCCCAAGGCCGAGATCGCCGACGCGGGTATCGGGTGAAATGGTCAAATTCACCTGTGCCAGCAGCTTCTGGCAGCGCAGGGTCATGGTTTCATAATCAAGGAGACCATAGCGGGAGATTTCCGCACCAAGAAAAATATTTTCCAGAACGCTCAGGTGCTTAACCAGCGCCAGTTCCTGGTGAATAATGGCGATACCTTTGCGTTCGGTGTCGCGAATATGAGTAGGCTTAAGCGTTTCACCGGCGAAAACAATCTCACCGTCATAGCTGCCGTGTGGATAAATTCCACACAGGACTTTCATGAGCGTGGATTTACCAGAACCATTTTCGCCGCAGAGTGAGACAATTTCACCTGCGTTAAGCCGCAGGCTGATATTATCTACCGCCTTCACGGTACCGAAGGTTTTGGTGATGTTTTTCATTTCAAGTAACCAGGACATAGATGCTCCGCATAAGCGATATCCAGCTGGACGAGAATGACGCCCCGGCGAGGGGCGTCAGGAATTATAATTCGCTCTTTTTGTGGAAACCGTCTTTGATGACCGTCTGTTCAATATTGTCTTTATTCACTTCGATCGGGGTGAGCAGGCGGGACGGAACATCTTTAAGGCCGTTATTCAACGTGGTATCAGCATGCGGAGCTTTATCATTACCGAGCTCGACGGCAATTTCAGCGGCGGTGGTGGCAAGGGTGGTAATCGGTTTATAGACGGTCATGGTCTGCGTGCCGGAAATAATACGCTTCACGCCAGCAAGGTCGGCATCCTGGCCGGAAATGGCGACTTTGCCCGCCAGCCCCTGCGCGCTTAATGCCTGAATCGCGCCTCCGGCGGTGGCATCGTTGGAAGCGACGACCGCGTCGATTTTGTTATTGTTAGCGGTGAGGGCGTTCTCCATAATCTTTAATGCATTTTCCGGTAGCCAGCCGTCAACCCACTGATCGCCAACGATCTTAATTTTACCTGCATCGATATAAGGTTTGAGCACCTTCATTTGTCCGGCACGGAACAACTTGGCGTTATTATCTACCGGGGAGCCGCCCATCAGGAAATAATTTCCCTGAGGGATTTTATCCACCAGGCTTCGGGCCTGCATTTCGCCTACTTTTTCATTATCAAAGGAGATATAGAAATCAATGTCTGCATTGTTGATCATACGATCGTAAGCTAAAACTTTAATGCCTTCCTGTTTGGCTTCTTTAATCACATTGCTTAATACCTGGCCGTTGTAGGGAATAATAACCAGAACATCAACGCCGCGGTTTATCATATTTTCAATTTGCGACATTTGTGTTTCTTCATTGCCATTGGCAGACTGAACAAAGACTTTGGCACCTAATGATTCGGCTTTGTTGACAAATATATCACGGTCTTTTTGCCAGCGTTCAAGGCGGAGATCGTCAATGGCCATACCAATCTTAACTTCTTTCGCAATCCCCGCCATACTGGTCAGCAGGAGTGAGGCACAGAGCGTGAGGCAAAGGTTCTTTATCTTCATAATAATCAGCCTTTTTTGTAAAGTGCAGGATAAGACGAACGGGGTAAAGAAACGGCCTGATACGTAGTAGATTCTTAACAGCTAAAGGAGGACTGGCAATTATCTGTTCTTATTTTTGGATTACGAAATTTAGTTTGTTTTCTGATTTATGACCACGATCTGGTTTTTAAAAATAAATAAAATCGCTATATCATTGATATGTCGTTGAAACGATGGCGGGGAGCGCATTGATAATATTCAGTTGTGCGATCTGGCGCACGTTTGTGGATTCTCTCAATCGCCGTGTGAAATAACGTAATTGAGGAAAGTAAAACATGAATTCTATATTGGCTTATGACTTATTACCCGCCGCACCCCTGAATATGGAGTTCATTATGCAAACCTATTTCGATCAACTCGATCGCGTTCGTTATGAAGGCCCAAAAACCACCAACCCGCTCGCGTTCCGTCACTATAACCCGGACGAGCTGGTACTGGGTAAACGCATGGAAGAGCATCTGCGGTTTGCCGCCTGCTACTGGCATACTTTCTGCTGGAACGGGGCAGATATGTTTGGCGTGGGCTCCTTTAATCGTCCGTGGCAGCAACCGGGCGACGCGCTGGAAATGGCGAAGCGTAAAGCGGACGTTGCCTTCGAGTTTTTCCATAAGCTTAATGTGCCATACTACTGCTTCCATGATGTGGATGTCTCACCGGAAGGGGCGTCGTTGAAGGAGTATCTGGACAATTTTGCCCGGATGGTTGATGTACTGGCAGCGAAGCAGGAACAGAGCGGCGTGAAGCTGCTGTGGGGGACGGCAAATTGCTTTACCAACCCGCGCTACGGCGCAGGGGCGGCGACCAACCCGGATCCGGAGGTCTTCAGCTGGGCGGCGACTCAGGTGGTGACCGCCATGAATGCCACCCACAAACTGGGCGGAGAAAACTATGTCCTGTGGGGCGGCCGCGAAGGCTACGAGACCCTGCTCAATACCGATCTGCGCCAGGAGCGCGAGCAAATTGGCCGCTTTATGCAACTGGTGGTGGAACACAAACATAAAATCGGCTTCCAGGGCACGCTGCTGATTGAGCCAAAACCACAGGAGCCGACCAAACATCAGTACGATTATGATGCTTCAACCGTCTACGGTTTCCTCAAGCAGTTTGGCCTCGAAAAAGAGATCAAACTGAATATCGAAGCGAACCATGCAACCCTGGCCGGACACTCCTTCCACCATGAGATTGCGACCGCCATTGCGCTGGGTCTCTTCGGCTCCGTGGATGCCAACCGCGGCGATCCGCAACTGGGCTGGGATACCGATCAGTTCCCGAACAGCGTGGAAGAGAATGCGCTGGTGATGTATGAAATTCTCAAAGCCGGCGGCTTTACCACCGGCGGCCTGAATTTTGATGCCAAAGTTCGTCGCCAGAGCACCGATAAATACGATCTGTTCTATGGCCATATTGGGGCGATGGATACGATGGCGCTGTCGCTGAAAGTAGCGGCTCGAATGATAGAAGAGGGTGAGCTGGATAAGCGGGTCGCGAAACGCTATGCCGGCTGGAATGGTGACCTGGGTCAGCAAATCCTGAAGGGGCAGATGACACTGACGGAGATTGCGCAGTACGCGGCGCAGTATAATCTGGCTCCCCAACATCAGAGTGGCCATCAGGAGCAGCTGGAAAACCTGGTTAACCATTATCTCTTTGATAAGTAATAAGGATACCCGGCAGTGCCGGGTGTGAGTGAGAACATGCTTTCTCGCGCCACGGTTAACCGTGGCGCACTGTTAAGGAGAGACCGTATGTACATCGGGATTGATTTGGGCACCTCGGGCGTAAAGGCCATTCTGCTCAATGATCAAGGTGAGGTTCTGGCTTCGCACGCTGCGCCCCTCACCGTATCGCGCCCACACCCGCTATGGTCCGAGCAAGACCCCGAGCACTGGTGGCAGGCGACGGACCGCGCCATGAAAGCGTTGGGTGAACAGCACGTTCTGTGCGATGTAAAAGCGGTGGGACTCGCCGGGCAGATGCACGGCGCAACGCTGCTGGATAAACATCAGCGGGTGCTTCGTCCGGCTATTTTGTGGAATGACGGCCGCAGCGGCGACGAGTGCGTCCAGTTGGAAAAAGCGGTGAGCCGCTCGCGACAAATTGCCGGTAACCTGATGATGCCGGGGTTTACGGCGCCAAAATTGCTCTGGGTCCAGCATCATGAACCCGATATCTTCCGCCAGGTAGATAAAGTGCTGTTGCCGAAAGATTATCTCCGCCTGCGCATGACCGGTGAATTTGCCAGCGATATGTCTGACGCTGCCGGGACGATGTGGCTGGATGTGGCCAAACGCGACTGGAGCGATGAGTTGCTCGCCGCCTGCGACCTGAGCCGCGATAACATGCCGGCGTTGTTTGAAGGTTGTGAAGTGACGGGAACGCTGCGTCCCGCCATCGCTCAGGCGTGGAATATGCCGCAGGCGCTGGTGGTCGCTGGCGGCGGCGATAACGCTGCCGGTGCGGTAGGCGTCGGCATGGCGGATGCGGGGCAGGCGATGTTGTCCCTGGGAACCTCCGGGGTCTACTTTGCCGTCAGCAACGGTTTTCTCAGCAAACCTGAAAGCGCCGTACACAGCTTTTGTCACGCTCTGCCGGGACGCTGGCATTTGATGTCAGTGATGTTGAGTGCTGCTTCCTGCCTCGACTGGGCGGCAAAACTGACCGGCCTCGGTACGGTTCCTGCGCTGGTGGCGGCGGCGGAATCGGCGAGTGAAAATGCCGATCCCATCTGGTTTTTGCCCTATCTTTCCGGCGAGCGCACGCCGCATAACAACCCTCATGCTAAAGGCGTCTTTTTTGGCCTGACGCATCAGCACGGCCCGGCAGAACTGGCGCGTGCAGTACTGGAAGGCGTGGGCTACGCGCTGGCGGATGGGATGGATGTGGTGCACGCCTGCGGCGTGACGCCGGAGAGCATTACTCTGATTGGCGGCGGCGCTCGCAGTGCCTGGTGGCGGCAGATGCTGGCTGATATCAGTGGCCAGCAGCTGGATTACCGCACCGGCGGTGACGTTGGGCCTGCGCTTGGGGCCGCCAGGTTAGCCCAGTTGGCGCAGCATAAAGAGGCCGCTTTTTCCGATCTGTTGCCGCAGCTGCCGCTGGAACAGGCCCATCAACCTGATGCCGAGCGCTTTGCTCGCTATGCGCCGCGCCGCGAAACGTTCCGTCAGATTTATCAGCAACTGTTGCCTCTGATGTCGTCATAAACGTCCGCCCCGAATGGGGCGGGGGAACGTAGGTCGCGTTAGCTGACCAGGCGTCGGGTATCCAGACGCTGCACCAGCGTCGATAGCAGCAGGCTGCCCCCTAACGCTATGCCGAATACCCAGAAGATATCCAGTAGCGGCCAGCGCGTCAGTTCCAGTCCGCTGGCCCGTAACGCATGAATTATCAGGGCATGAAATCCGTAGATCCCCAGCGAATGGTGCGCAATTAGCGTCAGGGCAGGGATCGAACGTGTGTTAAGGGTATTCTTCACCAGCGTTAGCATGGTTATCGCGCAGACAAAAACCGCCGGCCCGCAATATAAGTACCAGGTATCGCCGAAGTCGCCGCGCCACTTAAGTTCGTGCAATGTCCCGCGGGAAATGGCCCACACCGTGGTAGCAAAAAGCGCCGTGCACAGCAGTGTGAGCCACTTTTTATCGGTGTCCATCATACCGATCGCCCGCCCCAGTACGCCATACAGGACATAGTAAAACGTATCGCCGTTGATATAGAGATTGAGCGGCAGCCACTCGATTCCGCCAGCGTTGACCGACACCATGTTGGGGTTTGCCAGAAGGCCCGTCACCAGCATCAGAATCAACAGCATCTTGCCGCTGACCTGCTTAACCTGCAGCAGTGGAGAGAGCAGGTAAATGACGATAATCGCGAAGAAAAACCACAGATGGTAGAACACCGGCTTTTGCAGCAAATGCTTCAACGACAGCACCACGTTGATATGGGTGAACAGCGTGATGTAGAGCAGGGACAGAGCGCTATAAAACGCCACGCACAGTACGATCCGCAGAAAATGCCGCGGTTGGGCGCTGCGCTCACCGAAAAACAGATAGCCGGACATCATGAAAAACAGCGGGACGCTGACGCGAGAAGCCGAATTAAGCAGGTTGGCAATATTCCACTCCAGCAAGCTGATGGTATGAGGGTGGGTGATATACCAGGCTGTGCTGTGAATCATCACCACCATCAGGCATGCGATGCCGCGCAAACTTGTTATCCAGTTTATTTTTTCCTGCATCGGTACCTCAGTTGCTCCTTCTTAAAGAGGGTCTGACTCCTCCTGGCTGGCCATGTCGCAATGGAAAATTCCGAGTTTGTCGCGACGCTCTTGTCGAGATGCGGAGAGATTCGCACAATGCCAAGGTATTTTCACGTAACCTGCACGATAACAATTTGCTAATAAGGCGGCTGAGGAAAATAGTGATGAGATATTTCTTTTCTGGACTGTTATTGCTCCTGCTGGCGGGCTGCAGCCAACAGTCGTCTCAGCCGACACAGAAAGCACAACATGCACGGATTACCCCGCAAACTACCCTGAATATGGCGCAACTGTGCAAGGATAAGGCGGCAAAACGCTACAGCACGGGGCCCCGCATGGTGGACATTAGCCACTTCGAGCAGTTTCAGGGGAGCTATGAACTGTCGGGTCTGACATCACAGAATGAGCGCTTTATCTGTTCTTTCGATCCGGACGGTCAGTTTCTCCATCTTTCTATGCGCTAAATCGGCCTCTGATGCCGGGCGGTGGCGTTAATTTCCGCAATTTTATTTAAACAACGCCGTTTCGTACTGTATATCTCGCAGCCAGCGGGTATACTGATCCCTTCCTTTAAATCCACACGTATCCAGCACGAAATAATATGCAAAAGTTTGATACCAGGACCTTCCAGGGCCTGATCCTGACCTTACAGGATTACTGGGCTCGTCAGGGCTGCACCATTGTTCAACCACTGGACATGGAAGTTGGCGCCGGCACCTCTCATCCGATGACCTGTCTGCGTGCTCTGGGGCCAGAGCCAATGGCGACTGCCTATGTGCAGCCTTCCCGTCGCCCGACCGACGGACGCTACGGCGAAAACCCGAACCGCTTACAGCACTACTATCAGTTCCAGGTGGTCATTAAGCCATCGCCGGATAACATTCAGGAGCTGTACCTTGGGTCTTTGAAAGAGCTGGGCATGGATCCGACGATTCACGACATCCGCTTCGTGGAAGACAACTGGGAAAACCCGACGCTGGGTGCCTGGGGTCTGGGCTGGGAAGTGTGGCTGAATGGGATGGAAGTGACGCAGTTCACTTACTTC
Source organism: Raoultella sp. (assembly GCF_039594335.1). Taxonomy (NCBI): domain Bacteria; kingdom Pseudomonadati; phylum Pseudomonadota; class Gammaproteobacteria; order Enterobacterales; family Enterobacteriaceae; genus Klebsiella; species Raoultella sp. Next base: position 19,854 of record NZ_JBCNNS010000009.1, on the reverse strand, counting down.
CAGCAGGTCGGCGGTCTGGAGTGTAAGCCGGTGACCGGCGAGATCACCTACGGTCTGGAACGTTTGGCGATGTACATTCAGGGCGTGGACAGCGTTTACGACCTGGTCTGGAGCGACGGTCCGCTGGGTAAAACCACCTACGGCGACGTGTTCCATCAGAACGAAGTGGAGCAGTCCACCTATAATTTTGAATACGCAGACGTCGACTTCTTGTTCTCCTGCTTCGAGCAGTATGAGAAAGAAGCTCAGCAACTGTTGGCGCTGGAAAACCCGCTGCCGCTGCCTGCCTACGAGCGCATTCTGAAAGCCGCCCACAGCTTCAACCTGCTGGACGCGCGTAAAGCCATCTCCGTCACCGAGCGTCAGCGCTACATTCTGCGCATTCGCACCCTGACCAAAGCCGTGGCAGAAGCCTATTACGCTTCCCGTGAAGCCCTGGGCTTCCCGATGTGCAACAAGAATAAATAAGAGGCGGCCATGTCTGAAAAAACTTTCCTGGTGGAAATTGGCACCGAAGAGCTGCCACCAAAAGCCCTGCGCAGCCTGGCGGAATCTTTTGCTGCGAACTTTACTGCGGAGCTGGATAACGCTGGCCTCGCCCACGGCAACGTAGAGTGGTTTGCCGCCCCGCGCCGCCTGGCGCTGAAAGTGGCAAATCTGGCTGAGTCGCAACCGGATCGCGAAGTTGAAAAACGCGGCCCGGCGGTTTCCGCCGCGTTCGATGCGGAAGGCAAACCGAGCAAAGCGGCCGAAGGTTGGGCGCGTGGCTGCGGTATCACCGTTGACCAGGCCGAGCGTATGGTCACCGACAAAGGTGAATGGTTGCTGTATCGTGCACACGTGAAGGGCGAAAGTGCGGAGGCGCTGCTGCCGAACATGGTGGCCACGTCACTGGCAAAACTGCCGATCCCGAAACTGATGCGCTGGGGCGCCTCCGACGTGCAGTTCGTGCGTCCGGTTCACACCGTGACCCTGCTGCTTGGCGATAAAGTCGTACCGGCAACCATTCTGGGTATTGCTTCCGATCGCGTGATTCGCGGCCATCGCTTTATGGGCGAGCCGGAGTTCACTATCGACAGTGCCGATCAATATCCGCAAATTCTGGTTGAGCGTGGCAAAGTTATTGCTGACTACGAGCAGCGTAAAGCCAAAATTAAAGCCGATGCCGAAGAAGCGGCGCGCAAAATTGGCGGCAATGCCGATCTGAGCGAAAGCTTGCTGGAAGAAGTGGCCTCTCTGGTTGAATGGCCGGTGGTGCTGACCGCGAAATTCGAAGAGAAATTCCTCGCGGTGCCGGCAGAAGCGCTGGTTTACACTATGAAAGGCGACCAGAAGTACTTCCCGGTCTATGGCAATGACGGCAAACTGCTGCCGAACTTTATTTTCGTGACCAACATCGAGTCGAAAGATCCGACGCAGATTATCTCCGGGAACGAAAAAGTGGTTCGCCCGCGTCTGGCGGATGCCGAGTTCTTCTTCAACACCGACCGTAAAAAGCGTCTGGAAGATCATCTGCCGCGTCTGCAAACCGTGCTGTTCCAGCAGCAGCTCGGTACCCTGCGCGACAAAACCGACCGCATTCAGGCTCTGGCGGGTTGGATCGCGGGCCAGACTGGCGCCGACGTCAATCACGCAACGCGTGCGGGCCTGCTCTCCAAGTGTGACCTGATGACCAACATGGTGTTCGAGTTTACCGACACCCAGGGCATCATGGGCATGCACTATGCGCGTCACGATGGCGAAGCTGAAGACGTTGCGGTGGCGCTGAACGAGCAGTATCAGCCGCGCTTTGCCGGCGATGATCTGCCGTCGAATCCGGTGGCCTGTGCCGTGGCGATTGCCGATAAGATGGATACCCTCGCGGGCATCTTCGGTATTGGTCAGCATCCGAAAGGCGATAAAGACCCGTTTGCGCTGCGTCGTGCCGCGCTCGGCGTGCTGCGTATTATCGTTGAGAAGAACCTGAACCTGGACCTGCAAACGCTGACCGAAGAAGCGGTTCGTCTGTACGGCGAAAAGCTGACTAACGTCAACGTAGTCGATGATGTCATTGACTTCATGCTCGGTCGCTTCCGCGCCTGGTATCAGGATGAAGGCTACACCGTTGATACCATCCAGGCAGTTCTGGCTCGTCGTCCGACTCGTCCGGCTGATTTCGACGCGCGCATGAAAGCGGTGTCTCACTTCCGTACTCTGGAAGAAGCGGCCGCGCTGGCAGCAGCCAACAAGCGTGTATCTAACATCCTGGCGAAATCGGAAGAGACGCTGAACGATGCCGTTCATGCCTCCGTGCTGAAAGAACCGGCAGAAATTAAGCTGGCGACCCATCTGGTGGTCCTGCGCGACAAACTGCAGCCGTTCTTCGCCGAAGGCCGTTATCAGGAAGCGCTGATTGAACTGGCTTCCCTGCGTGAGCCGGTAGATGAGTTCTTCGAAAACGTGATGGTGAATGCGGAAGATAAAGATGTCCGTATCAACCGTCTGACGCTGCTGTCGAAACTGCGAGACCTGTTCCTGCAGGTGGCAGATATTTCCCTGCTGCAGTAATCGCCTGTTTTTGCATAATAAAAAACCTGCCCTATGGCAGGTTTTTTTATGGCGCTAAGCGACTCTCTCGCCCATTCGGACGCCTTGCGGCGGCCAGATTTACAGCAAATTCCCCGCGGTCAGACTCTCTTTATCAAAAGCGTGGCTGACGTTGATACGGTTCTGATGCACTGATGTGTCCATGTTGGAACCGGCTTCCGGTTGCGCGGGACGATGTTCTGCGGCGATGGCGCCGGATGCCAATGAAGCGGCCAGGAACAGGGCAGTTATCACGCTGATATTTTTCATTTTATCTTCCTTTTCATCGTGTTGTCGTTGTCGCCTGCCTGGTTAACGTCCGGCGGCCCGGCAGATGGCGTTATTTGCTCAGTTCTGCGGTCATATGCACGCGGTTGTTGAACTGGGCGCTGGTGATTTTATAAGACGCGCCTTGTTCAGCGGCCTGGGCGGCAATTTTTGCTTCAGCACGATCCAGCGTGGAGGCGGTAGCGCTGATGCTCTGTGCGAAAGCGCCGAAAGACATCAGAGAAAGGGCAGAAACTACAACTAAAGTTTTGATGGATTTCATGGTCATATTCCTTAAGTGATTTTGTTTGGTATGGAGCGTTGTTGCTCCGATGTGATAAATGATAGGACGATTATTGATCGATTAAAATTGGAATAATTTGCGCATATCATTCAAAAAAATAGAATGAAAATTGAGCATGTAAAAGAGGAGCGATTTCGAGGAGGTTTGACGTTCCGGCAACGGAAGAACCGCCCAGTCCGAACGCATCTGCTGAAAAATGAACCTTGAAATATAGGGGTGAGTATGACTATCCTGTGCCCCGACGAATCCCTCGTCTCATAGAGAGCACACTGAAAATGAACAAACACACCTGCTGAATTCGGATCCTTGCTGGCGTATTGCGTCGGTAGGGGAAATATGAATTTCATTCAGGAGTGCTTATGGCCCATTGTACCCAATCCCCCTCTTTTATTTTGCATCAGGTCACCTGCCAGTTTACGACGGGAGAAACGCTTTTTGGCCCGTTAAATCTCTCTCTGGAAAATTCCCTCAGCGGCCTGGTCGGACGTAATGGTGTCGGGAAAACCCGCCTGCTGCGGCTGCTGGCCGGTATCGATATGCCTTCGGGGGGGCATATCGAACGGTCTGTTTCTCGGGTCTGCGTTGCTCAGCAGCAGGCCATAACGCCGCAGACCACGCTAGCAGTACTGCTGGGCTACGGCCCCCACTTTGCTGCCTTGCAACGCCTCGGGCGCGGTGAGGCCCTGGCTGACGATGTCGATTGCCTCGAGGGTTGCTGGGATCTTCCGGATCGCCTGAGTGCAGGTTTCCGCGAGGCGGGTTTAGCGGATTTTGATCCCGATCGGCCCGCGGTATCATTGAGCGGCGGTGAGCGGGTGAAGGCCCTGCTGTGCGGTGCCTTTCTGTCCGCGGCCGATTACCTGCTGCTGGATGAGCCAACCAATCACCTGGACAGACAGGGGCGCGACTGGCTGTATGAGCAGCTTGAATACTGGCCCGGCGGGGCGTTGATAGCCAGTCACGATCGCGCGCTGTTGTCCCGCATGTCACGCATACTCGAACTGACGCCTGGTGCGTTGCGAAGCTACGGCGGTAACTATGCCGCTTATCAACAGCAGCGCGATGGGGAGCAGAAGGCGGCACGCGCGGCATTAGACCATGCCGTCACCAAACGCCGTCGCACGCGGGCGCGGATGCAAAAAGAACACGATGCCAGTCAGCGGCGCTCTGCTCAGACGCTGCGCGTGGTGGATACGCTGAATATCGCCTCTTTTGAACGGGTAAAATATAAAGGGGCGGCGAAGGAGCGGCCTGGCACACTACATCGTCAGCACCAGGAGCAAAATAGTGCGCTAAATGCCGCCGTTGTTCAGGCCCGTGAGCGGGTGGAGGAGGAGGCTGCGGTGATGTTCACTCTGCCGGGAAGCCAGGTTGCCGCCGGCAAACAGGTGTTGGTCCTTGAGGCTTTGCAACTGGCATTCTCCGCTATGCCACCACTCGACTGGCGTCTTGACGGGCCACTGCGCGTGGCGTTGCGTGGCCCCAACGGCTGCGGGAAAACCACGCTGCTGAAAACGTTAATCGGTCTGGTATCGCCGCTATCCGGCAAGTGTCGGGTGTCGGTGCATGCGGCCTGGCTGGATCAGCATCTCACGCAACTGGATCTGTCGCTGTCGGTCATGGCGCACCTTAATCTTGATGATACGCCGCTGGAGGCGGGTGTATTACGCAGTCGTCTTGCCCGGCTGCAGCTGGGCGCGGATAAAATCAATCTGCCGCTGTCGGCTTTAAGCGGCGGTGAACGTCTTAAAGCCGCGCTGGCCTGCGTGCTGTGGCGGCGTGAAGCGGCGCAGCTTCTGCTGTTGGATGAGCCGACAAACCATCTTGATTTGGCTTCCGTTCGGGCCATTGAGTCGTCTTTAGCCACCTTTCCTGGCGTGATGATTGTCGTCTCTCATGATGAGGATTTTCTGCGCGGACTGCGGCTGACCCACTCTCTGACGTGGCAGGAGGATGGCTGGCATTTCTCAGTGCTTTGAAGACAAAAAACCGCCCTCTGATGAGCGGCGGTTCTTGATTATCAGATAAAAAAATCCCCGCCGCGAGGCAGGGATCTTAAATTCTGAGCTTAATTTAAGCTTACAGGCTGGTTACGTTGCCAGCTGCCGGGCCTTTAGCGCCGCTTTCGATGGTGAAGGAAACTTTCTGACCTTCATCCAGAGATTTGTAGCCATCGTTCATGATAGCGGAGAAGTGTACGAATACATCTTTAGAACCGTCATCAGGAGTGATGAAGCCGAAGCCTTTGTCAGCGTTGAACCATTTTACGATACCAGTCATTTTACCGGACATAGCGAAATACCTTTAAATAAGAAATGAACCTTTCGGCGGTACGGTCTGGACTACAGATTTGAAGCTATAAAGGTAAAGTTCACTACCGGGGTATCTATGATAACCGTTCAAGGACTACTCTATACTAATGCTCTGTGGTCTGTACATCAAACCTGTGAGCATTAACTCATTTTTGCGCAGTGATAGCAAACCTTTTTTCACAGAAATAAAAACGGTCCCGATATAAGGACCGTAACCAGACCTGCTCCTTATTACCGAACTTTAGTCGATAAGCTGCCTTGAAAGCTGCGGGTTTGCCTGAATCAGACGCATTAATTTGAGTTCCGTGGATGAGGGTTTCACCCGTCTTGACTCCCACTCTTGTACCATCGCCACGCTGACGCCCATGGCATTGGCAAAATCATCAATTTTCAGGCCAGTGCCTTTACGAAGCTGTTCAAACTCGCTAAATGCGGTCTGCTTACGAGGCTGGGCGATCGTCTGGGTAATATCTTTAAAAACAATTTGTTCCAGACTGCTAAGCAGTTCAAACACCGGATCTTTATATTCCATTGAGAACTCCTTCTGTCACACAGCAAAAGAAAAATTTCATCGAGCCTATTAAGAATAGTCAGAAAAAACGCAAAGAATAGTCACGGGGGTTATTATGCGCAGGCAGTCTATCGTGTTAGCGGATATTTGGGGACGAAAACGGCAGATAAGGTGATGATTAATCATCAGACGTGTCGCAATGGAAAATTTTTGTAAACAGTTAAAAAATCGCTCAGGCCAGCGGTTGTCCGCTGGCCTGAGGGTCAGGCTTTTTGCATATTCTCGGCTTTCGCCTGCGCAGATAGCGGCTGGCTTTTGCTGGTTTTATATTTCACCAGCAGCGCGATAGCGGACAAAAACGCCGGAATCGACAACAAAGTAAAGATGGTCACGAAAGAGAGTTGCGCCTGCATCAGAAAGGCTCCGCTGAAGGCGCCCAGGATGCCGCCAAACCGGCCGAGGCCCAGCATCCAGGCAACGCCGGTCGCCCGCCCCTGGGTGGGGTAAAATCCGGCGGCCAGTGCTGGCATTGAGGATTGCGCGCCGTTCATAATGCTGCCGGCAATAAAGACCATCACGCCCATCAGCACCAGGCTATTGGTTGAGAAGCCGACCAGAAAGACGAAAACACCGGTCAGCAGCCAGCCTACGGCGACCACTTTATTGGGGTTTATTTTGTCCATCAGCGCGCCGAGGATCAGTACCCCAATGCCGCCGCCCAGTGGGAAGAGCGCGGTGATAATCGACGCCTGGCTCATTGACGCGCCGGTTTCGCGAATCAACAGCGGCAGCCAACTGGTCAATAAATAGAAAATCAGCAGCCCCAGAAAGTAGGTCATGCACAGCATCACAGTGCCGACGAGATAGCGGGGTGAGAAAATAACCGCAAGGGCCGATTTGTCTTTCACCTGACCGGCTTCGCGCAGTTCAAACTCAACCTGTTCAGGCAGCGGGGCAATACGACGCAGAATGGCGGCGATACGCTGCGATGGCTGGCGCTTGACGACCAGATAGCGCGCCGACTCCGGCAGTAAGAATACCAGCGCTACGGCAAGCAGCAGAGGCATCACGCCGCCCAGTATCAGCACGCTTTGCCAGCCGTAATGCGGGATCATCCAGGCTGAGAGGAATCCACCCAGCGAAGACCCCATCGGGAACCCGACAAACATCAGATTGACCAGTAAAGCGCGACGGCGTTCCGGTGCATACTCGCTCATCAGCGTTGCTGCGTTGGGCATGGCGGCGCCCAGCCCCAGCCCAGTCAGAAAGCGCAGCAGCGTCAGTTGATTGAGGCTGGTGGCGAAGGCGGTCAACAGACTAAAGCTACCGAAAACCACAATCGACATGAGCAGAACTTTTTTTCGACCAATGCGGTCGGCCAACGGGCCTGCGGTCAGCGCCCCCACCGCCAGACCGACGAGCGCAGCACTCATCACCGGGCCTAACGCGGATTTTTCCACTCCCCATTCCTGCACCAGGTCAGAGGCAATAAAACCGATGATGGCGGTATCAAATCCGTCCATTGCGACGGTGATAAAACACAGGGCCAGAATCATCCACTGGTACCTGGTAAATGGATGTTCGTTGATAAAAGCCTGAATATCGATGGTTGTCTTATTCATACAGCATTCCTGGCAGCCAGAGCGGGGGACGGAGCCGGGCGATTACCGCCTCCCTCGCTGTCGTTAATGTGATTTGTGCGATAATCGAACGTATAGCCGTTAATCGCTCATTCATCAAACCATTGAACCGGGTTTCAGGCAACGCAGCCAGCCCAGGAAGCGTGCGATTATCGTTCGCTTTCCTGAATTCGACGCACGATGATGATTTTATTTACAATAAAATCATGCTGTTATTGGGTATTTTCTGTGGGTGAGTTATGGCGTTAATTGTGATGGGCTTAACAGACGTTGGCGATCGGCGGTCGAATGCCGTGAACGGTGCTTTTCCTGCTGAAGAATGTCAGGAAAGAGTATCCTGTAAGCCCGACCTGGACTATCCTTGTCAGCGTCTGGCTCGCGTGCGTCTGTGCGCGCTTTTTTTGGTAGAAAGGAGTAAAAAAATGGCGACAGGAAAGTCCTGCTCTCGCTGGTTTGCGGCTATTGCGGCCTTATTAATGGTGGTTAGCCTGAGTGGGTGTTTTGATAAAGAAGGCGATCAGCGTAAAGCGTTTATCGACTTCCTGCAAAATACGGCAATGCGTAGCGGCGAACGTCTGCCGACGCTGACTGCCGATCAGAAAAAACAGTTTGGTCCTTTTGTTTCCGATTACGCGGTGATTTACGGCTATTCGCAGCAGGTAAGTCAGGCGATGGATGCGGGTCTGCGTCCGGTCGTAGACAGCGTGAATGCGATTCGCGTTGCGCAGGATTATGTGACTCAGCGCGAACCGCTGCGCCAGGCAAACGGCGCGTTGGGCGTGCTGAGCCAGCAACTGGAAAATGCGAAAATGCAGGCCGATGGTGCACATAGCGCGCTGAAGCAGAGCGACGATCTGAAACCGGTCTTTGACCAGGTTTACAACAAAGTCGTGACCGCACCGGCGAACGCACTACAGCCGCTGATTCCAGCCGCACAGGTCTTTACTCAACAACTGGTGCAGGTGGGTGACTTTATCGCTCAGCAAAATACTCAGGTGAGCTTCGTGGCAAACGGGATTCAGTTCCCGACCTCACAGCAGGCCAGCCAGTACAACGCTCTGATTGGCCCACTGGCTGCCCAGCATCAGGCTTTCAACCAGGCGTGGACGGCGGCGGTTAACGCAACGCGTTAACCGGTTCGCCAGCCCGGGTCAGGCGTTGACCTTGACCCGGGTTGCTTTAGCTTGTCTTCACTTCACCTGCGGGTTGACGCAGTTCTTCTCAACCTGGCCATTCAGCGCATCAATCAAATTGTCTACCGCACAAGCCGCCATATTGTAGCGGGTCTCATGCGTGGCAGAACCGATATGCGGCAGCGCGACGACGTTCGGCAGGCTTAACAGCGGCGAATCTTGCGCCAGTGGCTCCTGTTCGAAAACGTCCAGACCCGCCGCGTGGATTTGGCCATTCTGCAGCGCGGCAATCAGCGCCTTCTCATCCACGACCGGCCCACGCCCGGCGTTAATAAAGATAGCGGAGGGTTTCATTTGGGCGAATTTTTCCGCGTTGAACAAGTGATGAGTCTCGGCGGTCAGCGGTAGGATCAGACAGACAAAGTCGGCTTCCTGCAGCAGCGTATCCAGATCGCAGTAACGCGCGTTAAAGCGCTCTTCCGCCTGCGGGTGACGGCTGCGGGCGTTATACAGAATCGGCATGCCAAAACCGGCGTGCGCGCGCTGCGCCAGCGCCATCCCGATACGACCCATGCCGACGATCCCCAGCGTTTTATGGTGTACATCGCTGCCGAACCAGTCCGGGCCGATGCTTTTTGTCCACTCCCCGGCTTTCACCCGGTTAGCGACCTCTACCACCCGACGGGAAGTGCTGAGCACCAGCGCCATCACCGTATCGGCAACGGTTTCGGTGAGCACGGTCGGCGTATGCATCAGCAGCACCTTGCGCGCATTCAGCGCCTCAACGTCGAAGTTGTCATAGCCGACGGAAATGGTGGAGGTCGCACGAAGTCTGGGCATTTTCTCCAGTAACGCGGCATCAACTTTTTCGCTCGACCCCAGCAGACCTTCCGCCTGGGCAAAGGCTTCCGCGTGCTGCTGGACGGTATCAGGGCTCAGGTTTTTCACCCGAGTGACGGTAAAGTGTTTTTCCAGACGTTGCTGCAAGTCGTCGGGAAGCGTTTTATAGAGAATAACGGACGGCTTCATGCGGATCTCCGTAAGTAGTAATGGTCAGGCGTGACGAGCGCCAATGGGGAGCTTTTGATTGTTAGCAGGCTTAACAATTAAAGTAAGCCACACCGAGGCGAAAAGCGCCACTCCCATGAAAATGTATGAGGCTGACGGACTACCGGTGGTGCCATTGAGGTAGCCCACGAACCACGAACCAAAGAATGAACCTAATGCCCCCATACTGTTGATGAGCGCCATTGCGCCACCGGCGACGTTACGCGGCAGCATTTCCGGAATGATGGCGAAGAACGGGCCGTAAGGGGCGTACATTGCCGCGCCGGCAATCACCAGCAGCGTATAAGAGGCCCAGAAATGGTTAGCGCCGACGGCCCAGGAGCCAATAAACGCCAGCCCGCCAATCAGCAGCAGAGGCCAGACGAACAGTTTACGGTTCTGCATTTTATCGGAAGCCCAGGAGACGACGATCATCGCAATAGTCGCGGCCAGATAAGGCACCGAAGAGAGCCAGCCGACTTCCACCATCCCCATATTGACGCCGCCGCTGCGAATAATTGACGGTAGCCACAGAACAAAACCGTACACGCCGATGCTCCAGGCAAAATACTGCATGCACAGCAGAATGACGTTACGTGAGCGGAAGGCTTCACCGTAGTTACGTACGGCTTTAATACCCAGCTGTTCACTCTCCAACTGCGCCTGCAACGCGGCTTTTTCGTTTTCCGACAGCCAGTTCACCTGCGACGGTTTATCCTTGACCAGCACCCACCAGCAGAAGGCCCAGAGAACGGCCGGAACGCCTTCGATAATAAACATTTCACGCCAGCCGAAGGACTGAATCAGGTAGCCGGAGACCACTGACATCCACAGAACCGTGACCGGATTCCCAAGGATTAAGAAGGTATTCGCGCGTGAACGTTCTGATTTGGTAAACCAGTTACTGATATAAATCAGCATCGCTGGCATGACAGCCGCTTCAACGACGCCGAGAATAAAACGGATCGCTGCCAGTGCCGGAATATTGTGCACCATCCCGGTCAGCGAGGCGCAAGCGCCCCACAGGATCAGGCAGATGAAAATCAGCTTACGTACGCTACGGCGTTCAGCGTAAATCGCCCCCGGGATCTGGAAGAAGAAATAACCGAGGAAGAAAAGTGCGCCAAGGAGCGACGAGATGCCTTTGGTAATGCCTAAATCTTCCGTAATGCCCGCTGCCGAAGCAAAGCTGAAGTTTGCGCGGTCAAGATACGCCAGGCTATACGTGATAAACACGATAGGCATGATGTACCACCAGCGTTTGGTTGCATTGGTAGAGCTGTTCATAGGCTTGCCTCTAAAGTTGAGGTTCATGACGCCGCCGCCGTATGTAGGGTACAGAGGAGGCCGTTCTTATGACGCGGGGCCGGGCTATTCGCCCAGCGCCTCGCGTGTGGGTAATCCTTCGCTGTCGCCCTGGACCTGAATGGCCAGCGAGCCAATTTTGTTGCCGCGCCGTATCGCCTGCTGCAGCGTTTTGCCCTCCAGCAGCGCGCTAATCACGCCGACGGCAAAACCATCGCCGGCGCCCACGGTATCCACGACGTTATCGACTTTGATGGCAGCGACGGCACCCTGTTCGCCCGCGGCGGTTTTGAACCAGGCGCCGTCGCTGCCGGTTTTAATGATCACGGTCTGAACGCCGCGCGTGAGATAGAAATCGGCAATCCCTTCCGGGGTTTGTTGGCCGGTGAGGATCAGGCCTTCTTTGATACCCGGCAGAACCCAGTCGGCCTGAAAGGCGAGCTGATTGAGTTTTTCCACCATCTCGGCTTCGCTTTTCCACAGCACTGGGCGCAGATTCGGATCGAACGAGATCGTCTTCCCTTGTACCTTCATTGTGGTGGCCGCCTGCTCCAGCAGGGCGTATGAACTCTCCGACAGCGCAGCGGCCACGCCGCTGAGGTGCAGATGGCGGGCGCTGGCGAAGTAGTCGGCGCGAAAGTCTTCTGGCGAAAGATGGCTGGCAGCAGAACCTTTGCGGAAGTATTCCACAATGGGATCGGTTCCATTTTCGACTTTAGATTTCATCTGGAAGCCGGTTGCGTAACGGCTGTCTTCGCGAACACCACGCGCATCGATCCCTTCTTTGGCCAGCGAACGCAGCACAAAGCGGCCGAAACTGTCTTTACCCACGCGGCTAACCCAGCCGACGTTCAGCCCCAGACGGGCCAGGCCGGTGGCGACATTCAGCTCTGCGCCGGCTACGCGTTTCGTAAAGTGTTCTACTTCGGCCAGATCACCGGTTTCCGTCGCGACAAACATCGCCATCGCTTCTCCGATGGTGACGACATCTAATGTGTTTTCCATGGCTTATTCCTCGCGTAACAAATTCACATAGCGACGGGTGACGGCCGTCAGATCGTGACCAACCAGTGGAAATTCGATACCGCGTGGGGCATCGGCAGGCAGGTTGTCGAGTAGCGCCAGCCAACGAGCAGGGGCCTCGTCAGGGGGGACGGCGCGAAAGTGCGCATGATGCGGCTCTGCGGCTTTGACGTGGATATAGCTGACGGCGGGCGCCAGATGACGTGCTGCTTCTTCCGGCGAATCGCCAACCCACAGCCAGTTACCCGTGTCGAAGGTCAGCGTGACGGGTAGCTGATTCACCCGGCAGGTGGCTTTAAAGCGCTGCATTGGCGCAAGCTGACCGCAGTTGGTCTGGTCGTTTTCTACCACCAGCGTCATGCCGCTCTCCTGCAGGATGCGGCGCAGCGATTCCAGCTCGTTGTTGTGGGTAAAATGGCCGAGCGACAGTTTTAACCACAGGGCGTTGAGGGTCTGTGCTTCCTGTAACAGCGCCGGTAGACGCGGGTTAAGCGCACCATTCGCTTCAAACAAGGCTTCCGGTGCGGAGTAGCAGGCCAGCAGGTTGTGGCGCTCAATGGTCGCGGCCAGCGCCGGCAGCTGATTGAGCTCGTCAGCGCTGAATAACTCGCGGCGAATTTCCACGCCGTCAGCTCCGGCTCCGGCGATAAACGGCAGTACGGCGGACTGACCGCCAAGTTCTTTAATGCAATCATGACCATAGGCGGCGGTCACGACAATAATTTTTCTGGCCATCTGACAAACTCCCGGTAGCGCTGTAGCGAATCACTCTATTACGCTAGATGGTACCGGTTCCAAAGAAAAGGAGAGGATGTCTAATTTATGATCACCATCACGAAGGAGGATTATCGGGAGGTCGATCCCCGCACGATCAGCTCGCCAGAGAAGAGCCGCTCGCAGATGGGGTCGTTAGTTCCTTCAATCCGGCGCACCACCTGTTCGACTGCGGCATAGCCAATCTGCCACGTAGGCTGTTTGAGCGTGGTAATTCCCACGCCCGCCAGCTCCGCCCACTCCAGTTCGTCGAAGCCGAGCAGACCGATATCGCTGCCCCAAATCAGGCCGATTCGCTTGAGCGCGCGCGCAACCTGTAGTGTCAGGGCGCCGTTGGCGGAAATCAGCGCCTTGCGCATACCGCGGTGGCGGGAGTGAAACTGGCGCAGCACCGTATCGAGCATTGCGCCGTCGTTAAGCGGAACTTCGGCGTTTTCCGCGACGATGCCGGTGTAGCGCTGGAGGGTGGCGCGAAACGCGCTCAGGCGTTCACGACGGGTGTTCACAGCACCGAGCGGCTCGCTCAGGAACAGCAGAGCTTCAAACCCTTTCTCCACCAGATGTTCTGTGGCGGTGGTCGCGGCCTGAGTGTTGTCCAGACCGACAACGTCACAGGCGAAGTCCGGGATTTTGCGATCAATGAGCACCATCGGCAGCGCCGACTGCTGCAGGCGATTCAGCCCCTCTTCGCGCATCCCGACGGCGTTGACCACGATCCCCTCCACCTGGTAGCTGCGCAGCAGGTCGAGATAGTGTAGCTCCTGGTCGAGCTCGTTATTGGTATTACACACCAGCAGAGTAAAGCCTTTTTCGCGACAGGCTGCTTCGATGCCGCTGAGGACATTGACCGAGTAGGGGTTGGTGATATCGGCGATGATCAGGCCAATCAGCCGGGTACGGCCATGTTTCAGGCCGCGGGCCATCAGGCTGGGACGGTAGTCGAGTTCGGCAATCGCTTTTTCAATGCGCGCCAGCAGGTCATCGGAAAGCAGGTGTTTTTCGCCGTTGAGGTAGCGTGAAATGCTGGTTTTTCCGGTCTTAGCGGCTTTCGCCACATCGCTAATGGTTGCTCGCGCCGCTTTCGCCATAATGGCTTCCTTTGCTGAAATCTGGAGGATACCTTAACGCGAAAATCCGCTATATCAAGCATTTTGCCCGGTAAGTGGCGCTTACCAGGCGAAGGATACGGTGGTGGGGGTTCGACCCCGGACTGACAGGAGCGGGCTCAGGGTGATTTCTGTGCGACAGTTTTGCGCTTTCCCTTCTGCCGTGCTTCAGTACCATGGCCACGCCGGTCAGGGTGCTTGTACCCGCCGGTTTCAGATTAGCGCTGCTGCTGTCAAAGGTGACATTATTTGACATATACAGCACGATGTTATCGCCATTTCGCGTCATGTTGACGCCAGTTTCCTGCATTTTCTCCCACAGTTTTGCTTCCCGTGCATCCATGTAATAACCGATTCCGCCATCCAGCGCCGCCCCGGCCGCTGCGCCCATCAGCGCGCCTTTGTGCGATCTTGTTCGACGAGGAGAGTGCGCCGACGCCCGCGCCGACCAGCGATCCGATCCCGGCGCCGATGCCGGATTTCCCCGCTTCACGTTCGCCGGTATACGGGTTGGTGGTACAGCCAGAAATCGCCAGGATGCCGTTAACCACCGCCGCAATCATGAGTACGCGTTTTTCATGTTCTTTCCTTAATCCTTTTTATTCTTTGTCACAGCGCGCGCGAAGGTTGATTATGACGTTCAGTTACGTAGAAAATTCCCCGGACCGGCACTCTTTTGTAAATAATATTGCACGGTCGTGTCACTGATCGTCACAACACCTGCATTCGCTGACCAGGAGCTCGCTTTGCCAACCTCATCTGCAACCAAAACCATCTTAACCGCGGCTCACTGGGGGCCTATGCTGGTTGAAACGGATGGTGAAAATGTCCTCTCTTCCCGCGGTGCGCTGGAGACCGCTTTCGCCAACTCCTTGCAAACCGCCGTGCGCGAGCAAGTACATAGCAAAACCCGCGTCCGCTATCCGATGGTACGTAAAGGTTTCCTTGCCGCGCCGGAGAGTCCGCAGGGCGTACGTGGCCAGGACGAGTTTGTGCGGGTGAGCTGGCAGGAGGCATTGGATCTTATCCACGCACAGCATCGGCGGATTCGGGAAAGCTACGGCCCGGCATCGATTTTTGCCGGCTCCTACGGCTGGCGCTCTAACGGCGTGCTCCACAAGGCGGCGACGTTGCTGCAGCGCTATATGAGCCTGGCAGGCGGATATACCGGTCATCTGGGGGATTACTCCACCGGCGCGGCACAGGCGATCATGCCCTATGTGGTTGGCGGCAATGAAGTTTACCAGCAGCAGACCAGTTGGCCGATGGTGCTGGAGCATAGCGATGTGGTGGTGCTCTGGAGCGCCAACCCGCTGAATACGCTAAAAATTGCCTGGAACGCTTCCGATGAGCAGGGGATCCCGTGGTTTAACCGCCTGCGTCAGAGCGGGAAGCGGGTGATCTGCATCGATCCGATGCGATCGGAAACGGCGGAGTTCTTTGGCGAGGCGGGCGAATGGATCGCGCCGTATATGGGGACGGACGTCGCGATGATGCTCGGCATTGCCCATACGCTGGTGGAAAACGGCTGGCAGGATGATGAGTTTCTCGCCCGCTATACCAGCGGCTATGACGTTTTTGCCCGTTATCTGACCGGTGAAAGCGATGGTACGCCGAAAACCGCAGAGTGGGCGGCGGAGATTTGCGGCGTTAGCGCGGACAAGATCCGCGAACTGGCCGCGCTATTCCATGACCATACCACCATGCTGATGTCCGGCTGGGGGATGCAGCGCCAGCAGTTTGGTGAGCAGAAGCACTGGATGCTGGTGACGCTTGCCGCGATGCTGGGGCAGATTGGGACTCCCGGCGGCGGTTTTGGCCTTTCCTACCACTTCGCCAACGGCGGCAACCCGACCCGCCGGGCGGCAGTGCTGGCCTCGATGCAAGGCTGTGTGGCAGGCGGCACCGAGGCGGTCGAAAAAATACCGGTGGCGCGCATTGTGGAAGCGCTGGAAAACCCTGGCGCGCCATATCAGCACAACGGAATGGACAGGCATTTCCCGGATATTCGCTTCGTCTGGTGGTGCGGCGGCGCGAACTTTACCCATCATCAGGATACTAACCGCTTGATTCGGGCCTGGCAGAAACCGGAGCTTATCGTTATTTCGGAGTGCTTCTGGACCGCTGCCGCCCGTCATGCCGATATTGTCCTGCCAGCGACAACGTCGTTTGAACGTCATGATATGACTATGACCGGCGATTACAGTAACCAGCACCTGGTACCGATGAAGCGCGTGGTCGCGCCGCGCGATGAAGCCCGGGATGATTTTGACGTCTTTGCCGATCTCAGCGAGCGCTGGGAAGAGGGAGGACGCGAGCGTTTTACCGAAGGGAAAAACGATCTGCAGTGGCTGGAGACCTTCTATCAGATTGCTGCGCAACGTGGGGCCAGCCAGCAGGTGACGTTGCCGCCATTTGACCGGTTCTGGCAGGCTAACCAGTTGATAGAAATGCCGGAAAACCCGGAAAATGACCGTTTTACCCGCTTTGCGACATTCCGTGCCGATCCGCAAGCCAATCCGCTGAAAACCGCGAGCGGCAAAATTGAGATTCATTCTCCAACCATTGCCGGCTTTGCCTACCCGGACTGTCCACCGCACCCGATGTGGCTGGAACCGGACGAGTGGCACGGTAATGCTCAGCCCGGCCAGCTGCAGGTGCTCTCCGCTCATCCGGCACATCGTCTGCACAGCCAGCTCAACCACACGTCGCTGCGCGAAAAGTACGCGGTCGCCGGCCGCGAGCCATTAACCCTTCATCCGCGGGACGCGCAGGCGCGTAATATCGCCGACGGCGACGTCGTGCGGGTGTGGAACGCGCGCGGCCAGGTGCTGGCCGGCGCCGTGGTGACGGAAGGCATCCGGCCAGGGGTTATCTGTTTACACGAAGGTGCCTGGCCAGATATCGATCCGCAGGCCGGTATCTGCAAAAACGGCGCGGTGAATGTTCTGACCAAAGATATTCCGACTTCGCGGCTGGGCAACGGCTGCGCCGGGAATACGGCGCTGGCGTGGCTGGAAAAATATGACGGACCCGAGCTGACACTTACGGCGTTTGATCCGCCGGCCAACGCATAATCCAGGTCGGCTGTAGCGTATCGTCCTGCCATGCGCAGTCTTCTATCCGGAAGCCTTGCGCATGGTAGAAATTCACCGCCTGAATATTTTTCTGGTAAACCTCAAGGCTGAGCCAGCGGTAATGCTGTTTGACCTCGTTTAACAGCGCGCTGCCGATGCCGCGGCGGATAGCGTCCGGTGCGACAAACAGCGCGCCGATAAAGCGGGACTCCATCACGCTGACAAAACCCTTTATCGTCATGTTCTCTTCCCACACCCAGGTGCTGGCGGCGGGCAGGTAGACATCGCGTACGATGGCGATGCTCTCGTGCCAGTATGCTTCGTTGATAAAGGGATGGGCATGAATCGTGCTTTCCAGCCACAGTGTGAGCAGCGGCAGGCTCTCTTTAGCGTCCCACTTGCGGATCATCATCGCCTCCCGGATGACAGAAACAGCTCGTCACATGATCGTTGACCAGACCACAGGCTTGCATAAAGGAGTAGCAGATGGTGGAGCCGACAAACTTAAAACCGCGCTTTTTCAGCGCCTTTGAGAGCGCGTCGGAAGCCGCGGTGGTGGTGGGTATCTCCGCCAGCGTGGCGGCATGGGAGATCTGTGGCTGATTGTCGACGAAAGACCAGACAAAGTCGGTGAAAGATTCGCCGCTCTGTTCCATGGCCAGGAAGGCGCGGGCGTTGCCAATAATGGCCTGAATTTTCCCGCGATGGCGAATAATTCCGGCGTCCTGGAGCAGGCGTTCAATATCAGCCTCATTCATGGCGGCGACACGAACCGGATCGAACTGATGAAAGGCCTGACGGTAATTTTCACGCTTTTTCAGCACCGTAATCCACGACAGCCCGGCCTGCTGGCCCTCGAGGCAGATCATTTCGAACAGTTTGCCGGCATCTCTTTGCGCAACGCCCCACTCGTTATCATGATACTGGATATAAAGCGGGTCCTGGCTTACCCATCCGCAACGCTGCATGTCTCTCTCCCTTTAGCAATAAAACTTACGCGTTCGCCTTGACGGCTGAAAGATAAAGATAATAGTTAATACAGGGATACCACTCTCAAATATACCCGCCATTATTCAGGTTGCATGTGCATTGGCCGCATTCGTTCGCCTGGTCACATTATTCTGGGTATTGAGGGGAAGCCCGTCCCATAAAAACACAGCAATAATGCCGGTTTGGCTCTTTTCTGGAGTCGCATTAATGATAATAAAGAAATGCAATGGCCTTCGGGGGATTATGCTCCCGGCGTGTACAGTCGTCTGGGGCTCGTTTGTCAGTAGCGCGAATGCCTGGCAACAGGAATATATCGCTATTGATACCAAAAGTAATACCCCTGAACGCTATACGTGGGATAGCGATCACCAACCACGCTATGAAGATATTCTGGCGGAGCGGATGAATGCGTCCGACGATCTTCCCGGTATTGCGCTGAATCAGGCTGTGGTGCCGCCGGATAGCGGCCGCGGGATGAGCGTGGGGTGGAATTTTATCCTGGCCAACGGTATCACTTCCGGCCCGGTGGCGAGTTTGCGTAGCGACGTGATATCGACCGCTGCCGCGCGCCGCGCGTCAGACAACCCTTATGTGAATACCCTTGGCTGGCGGATGGATTATCAGGAGCTATGGGGCGTCCATCCGTGGGCGCAGGTGAGCTATAACCAGGCGCTCTCTTCGGATCTGATGGGGTCTAATCGCGGGCAGGATGGCGCCTGGCGCGATGTCACCTTCGGGGCGGATATGGCGCTCAATTCACACCTTGCAGCCTGGGCCACATTATCGCAGGCGGAGAATACGATAGCGGGAGCCAACTATCTTTATGTGATGGGGGTGAGCGCTAACTTTTAGCCTTTTTTTAGCATGCGTGAAACGTTCTTGTTACTTAAAGAACACAGTAATGGCGAATCTCTGTAAGATAGTAGTTACTAACTTATTTCTGCTGTTGTGATGTGCCTGCCTTTTTCGATGTCATTCATTCCGGCTTATATGCATTTCATTCCTTGCTAAGGGCATTTCATGCCTTTTTTACCCTGGCATTCAGGTGGCTTCGCTATTGTGGCGACAGTTAATTATCCAGGACATCTGCTATGAACGCTGCAAACAGTCAATATACCCGCTGGCTTACGCTGGCCGGCACGATCGTTACACAATTCGCGCTGGGATCGGTTTATACATGGAGTTTGTTCAACAGTTCCCTTTCCGCAAAACTGGACGAACCGGTAAGCCAGGTGGCTTTCTCTTTCGGTCTGTTAAGCCTCGGTCTGGCGCTATCCTCCTCCGTCGCCGGTAAACTGCAGGAACGCTTTGGCGTCAGGCGCGTCACGATGGCTTCCGGTGTTCTGCTGGGGCTCGGCTTTTTCCTTACTGCTCACGCCAACAGCCTGATGATGCTCTGGCTGAGCGCGGGCCTGTTGGTGGGGCTGGCGGACGGCGCGGGCTATCTGCTGACGCTCTCCAACTGCGTGAAGTGGTTCCCGGAGCGTAAAGGGCTGATTTCCGCCTTCTCCATTGGTTCCTATGGCCTCGGTAGCCTCGGGTTTAAATTTATTGATAGCAATCTGCTGGCCACCGTCGGGCTGGAGAAAACCTTTATTATCTGGGGCGCCATTGTTCTGGTGATGATTATTTTCGGCGCTACCTTAATGAAAGATGCGCCGAACCATACTACTGCCTCCCATAATGGCGTGGTGGAGAATGACTTCACGCTGGCCGAGTCGATGCGTAAACCGCAGTACTGGATGCTCGCTGTGATGTTCCTGACTGCCTGCATGAGCGGCCTGTATGTCATTGGCGTAG
>NZ_JBCNNS010000089.1:0-18349 GCF_039594335.1 Raoultella sp. | reverse complement strand
TGACTCCCGTCATGACCGCCCAGGAAGGGTTTCGCCAGGTGTGGTGTGACAATGCCGCGGACTTCGCCGCCTTCAGCCGGGCGGCGACGCCGAATATTGAGGCGGCAAAAACCACTGCTCCGGCACCGCTGATTGTCGAAGGCGAGCACTTTTTCTGCGCCAGCTGTCTACCGTGGCTCCATTTTAGCGCCATCACCCAGGCCGAGTATTATACGGGCGCGGCGGTCCCTGCGCTCACCTGGGGCAAACTGAAAAACGGCATCATTCCAGTCGCGGGTAAATTCAACCACGCTTTTGTCGACGGGCTGCACGCCAGCCGCTTTTTCGCACAGGTTGAAGCGGGGTTTGCCGAGCCGGATGCCTTATGGCAGCCGCTTGTCTGAAGCCGCCACGACCCATTCCCCGTCCTCCTTGCGAAACGGCTGTTGCTGCGCCTCGGTCAGGATCTGCAGCACCACTTCCGACGGACGACAAAGGCGCGTGCCCAACGGAGTGACCACAATGGGCCGGTTAATCAGAATCGGGTGCTGCAACATACACGCGATCAGTCGTTCGTCGCTAAGGGTTTCATTATCCAGCCCCAACTGTGTGTAGGGGGCGACGTTTTTGCGCAGCAGCGCGCGCACCGTTATCCCCATTGCCGCAATCAGAGCCACTAACTCTTGTCGCGACGGCGGCGTGTCGAGATAGTAGATAATCGTCGGCTCAATACCACTGTTGCGAATCATAGCCAACGTATTGCGCGACGTCCCGCAATCCGGGTTATGATAAATGATGGTGTTGCTCATATGATTCTCACGACAGAGAAAAAGAGAGACGCAAAGCCAGTGCGGCCAACGTCACCAACAGTACCGGTAGGGTCATAATGATCCCGGTACGGAAATAGTAGCCCCAGGAGATGGCCCTGTTCTTTTGCGCCAGAACATGCAGCCAGAGCAGCGTCGCAAGACTGCCGATTGGCGTGATTTTTGGCCCCAGATCGCAGCCAATGACGTTGGCGTAGACCATCGACTCTTTAATCACCCCCGTTGCCGTACTGCCATCAATGGACAGCGCTCCGATCAGCACCGTCGGCATATTATTCATGACCGACGAGAGGAGCGCCGTCAGCACTCCGGTACCGAAGGTTGCCGCCCACAGCCCGTTTTCCGCCAGCACATTCAGCACCGCGGAGAGCGCAGCAGTTAACCCGGCATTGCGCAGACCGTAGACAACCAGATACATCCCCAGCGAAAAGACGACGATTTGCCACGGCGCACCACGCAGCACATTGCTCGTATTAATGACTCGCCCCTTTTTCGCCACCGCCAGCAGCACCGCAGCTCCGGTGGCGGCAATGGCACTGACCGGGATCCCCAGCGGTTCGAGAATGAAAAAGCCAGCCAGCAACGCCACCAGCCCCCCCCAGCCGGCCAGGAACGTCGGACGATCTTTAATCGCGTTGGCCGGTTCGGCCACCAGCGCCAGATCGTAGACCGGAGGAATATCGCGACGAAAGACCAGATGTAGCATCGCCAGAGTCGCCAGGATCGCCGCAATATCGACCGGTACCATAACAGCCGCATAGGTGCTGAAGTCCAGATGAAAAAAGTCGGCCGAAACAATATTGACCAGATTCGACACCACCAGCGGCAGGCTGGCGGTGTCGGCAACAAACCCTGCGGCCATCACAAAGGCCAGCGTCGCGCGCTGGCTGAAACCCAGCGCCGACAGCATCGCGATGACGATAGGGGTCAGAATCAGCGCCGCGCCATCGTTAGCAAACAGCGCAGCCACGACGGCGCCCAGCAGAATTATCCAGCTAAACAGTATCCGCCCGCGCCCGTTTCCCCAGCGGGCAACGTGCAGTGCCGTCCAGGAGAAAAAACCCGACTCGTCCAGCAGCAGACTGATAACGATCACCGCAATAAATGCCGTCGTGGCATTCCAGACGATGTTCCAGACCAGCGGAATATCGCTCAGATGAATGACGCCGAACCCTAGCGCCAACACGGCCCCCAGACTCGCGCTCCAGCCAATGCTCAGTCCTTTCGGCTGCCAGATAACCAGCAGCAGCGTGAATAAAAAAATGATCCCTGCGAGCAGCATGCCCTACCCCATCAAATATGTAATAACAGATATATTAAGCGGTCATCTACAGGAAGGCGGCGCCGCGTCTGCCAGTCGGGCGCGCACGTCATCCCGCAGACATCGCCATGCGCTGTCGACGATCTCTGCCGCCCATGCCGGCATATGCGGCGACAAACGGTAGTGCACCCATTTACCTTCCCGACGGTCAATCACCAGCCCGCTCTCGCGAAGAATCGCCATATGCCGTGATATTTTGGGCTGAGATTCCGCCGCTACGGCGCAAATATCGCAGACGCACAGCTCACCTTGCTCCCGGAGCAACATCACGATCGTCAGGCGAGTGGCGTCAGACAATATTTTAAAAACCTCTAACGGATGCGGCATTTTCGATTCCTTACCGTGACATTTACATATACGTTAATTCATATATGTTTATCTGGAAATAACCGCGGGCAAAAAAAACGCTCTCCATGGCTGATTTCCCTGCTCTGCAGTATGAATTTTTGATTTTGAACTTGCCAACACGCTCCCGGATCGGTCGCCGCCGCGCATACTCATTCTCTACGGTTCGCTGCACGAGCGCGCTTTCCGTCGCGTCGCCACGACCTCCTCGCACAGCGTGAGATAACCGACGGTCACTATGTGGCCTGCCACGAGGTGGTCGCCTCCAGTTGAACCGCAAAGCCATCCGCTCACAGGTCAGCGTGGCCAGGGACTGAGGCAAAAAAGCCGTCAACAGTGATGCTGGCTGGTTTTAACCGAGCGCGGCGTCGGCATTACCGCTCTGTGCGGTAACGGGACACCCAGGGTTCATCCTGGCGTGGTTTTGTCCTATACTCTGACCACAGTCAAAACAGAACGAAAGTGGGTAACTCATGGAAATTGATCTCGACAATCTGGTATTCAGCGGTCTGGAAGAAGCGCAAGAGCGCAATGCCGAACGCCTTGAAGACGCTGACAAAAAAGCCGAAGCGATCGTTGCCGATGATGATTGCGGCGACGCCTGCAAAATCTAATTTCTGAACCGGCTAACCACGCCGGTTTTTTTATCCTCGTCCCTCACTCAAGCCGTAAATACCCCTTCAGCGTGCGGCGCCGGGATTTGTTGGCAACCGCCTGCCGGTCGCTATGCTGCGTGAGGCGCTGCATATTGTACACAGCGGTATCGTCTCGCCGGAAGTGGTTCGGGGCAGGCGCCCATCCCTCGGCCGCCACTATGCAATACGCGGCGTGGTCGGTCTGACCCACACGCTGGCGCTGGAGACCGCCAGAAGCCACGAGCCCTGTAAGACGATTTGTCCCGGCAGGGTGTCAACCCCGCAGGTCCAGCAGCAGATCGCTAAACGCATCGCTGAAGGTAGCGATCCGGAGCAGGCACACGCAACGGCTGGCAGAAAAGCAGCCCTCCGGCGAGTTTGTCACCCCGGACAGCAGGGTGAACTGGCGCTGTTTCACGGCAGCAAGAGCGACGCCCAGATGTGCAGCGCGGTATGGAACATGGACGGCGGTTGGGTCGCGCAATAACCGACAACCTGCTCAGGAGGAACCCGTTTCTTCTGAGCAGCGCCTGCCACGCACGGCATTTTCTCCAGCAGGCTATTTCCCGGCGACCGGTTTATTTTCGGCAAAAGACAATCAGTTCGGGCTATTTATTTAATAATGATGTATGGTTTCAGGCCATTAAATCAGGTAGGAAATCATATGTCAGATCGGAAAGATAGCAAAAACCGTCGTAATTATCTTGTAAAATGCACCTGCCCTAATTGCTCCCAGGATTCCGAACACAGCTTCAGCCGAGTACAAAAAGGCGCCCAGCTGATTTGCCCCTACTGCCATAAACTCTTCCAGACAACAGCAAAAAATGCTGCTTAAACACCAAAAAATGATTGTTCCCCAAAATCCAACGCTGATTAGATTATTCTTATCACATTGAATGAATGGGGTAATCGGTCATTATTTTTGGCAAACAGAAAACCCGCACGCTGGCGGGTTTTAAATAAATTAATGATGTCTGTTACTCGGGTGGATCGGTCTGCTCAGGCTGCTGCCGTCTTCGCTATCGCCGGGCCACCCACGAACTTATCCTACGATGGAAACGTTTGTCGCCGCCGGGCCTTTCGCGCCGCTGCCGACCACAAACTCGACCTTCTGCCCTTCAAACAGGGCGCGGAAATCTTCATTTTGAATCGCAGAAAAGTGGACGAAGATATCCTTGCTGCCGTCTGCCGGCGTAATGAAGCCGAAGCCTTTATCTGCATTAAACCATTTGACTAAACCAGTCATTTTATTCGACATTCGATATTCCTTTTTATGAGTTCTTAATCGCCAAACTGGTTTGCGCTACAGAATCAACTTAACACTTAATGGAGGGACTCAAGGAAGGAGATATCAGCGATAACGCCTGGAAATGAGGACTGCTTTAGTGAACTGCTTTCTGTCTTACAAACCGACCAGACCATTAAGGCACAGGGTCTGTTTATTAGCAAGGTTTATTTTAGCCGTCGGCAAGACGGCTCCGATAAAAAATAAAATCGATAGCTTTATTGTTCGATTAAGGTATAGTTCGGCGGTACTTATTTCTACAAGGATTTTATTTGTTGCAAAAAATGACAGGCATTGTCAAAGCGTTTGATAATAAAACCGGCAAAGGCCTTATAATTCCCTCCGATGGTCGTAAAGACGTTCAGGTCCATATCTCCGCATTATTCCCAGGTGAATCAGAAAACATTATTCCAGGTATTCGCGTTGAATTTCGCCGGGTCAACGGCCTGCGCGGCCCGACGGCGGCTAACGTCTACCTTTCATAGCCACACTCCCGCTTGCCGCACCCGACCGCTTATGACGATCCCAATAGCAGACCGGGCGGCTAAAACATCTCCAGAAAACGTTTTACCGTTCGCGAACGTTCGAATCGCCGCCAGGCAATCGCAATATCGGTCGTCACCGGCGTCCCCGACAACGGGTGATAGATGACGTCGGGATGGTGAATACAGGACATCGACTGCGGCACCAACGCGAAACCGAATCCGGCAGCCACCATGCTTAAGGAGGAGGAAAGTTGTGAAGATTGCCTCGCCAGGCGCATATCGATGCCGGCGCGCAAACAGCTATTAAATACCTGCTCATACAGCCCCGGCGCCACCTCGCGCGGAAACAGAATCGGCGCGGTCTCCCGCAGCTGTACCAACGTCAGCATGGCCTCACCGGCAAGCGGGTGATCGCGGTGAAGGGCGATAACCATCGGTTCTACATCGATAATGCGCAGGTTAAACGCTTTGCTGCTTTCACACGGCAGGCGCACAAAGGCAATATCCAGCTCCCCGTCCCCCAGCGCGCTCATCAGCGCCGCCATATTACCCTCGACCTGGCGCAGGCTAACCGCCGGATAGCGCAGCTGAAACTGGCGCAGCAGCGCGAAAATCTGCGGATGAAAAGCATTAGAACTGGTGATGCCTAATGCCAGCCTACCGTTCATCCCACGGGCGATGCCTTTGGTCTTTTCCAGCGCCGCGTCGCTAAGAGCGAGGATCTGACAAGCGTCTTCATAAAACGACTCCCCCGCTTCCGTCAGCTCAATTCCCCGCGTCAGACGGCGCAGCAACGGCGTGCCTATTTCTCGCTCAAGCCGCTGAATTTGCTGACTTAATGGCGGTTGTGAGATACCGAGTTCCCTGGCGGCACGGGTGAAATTTCGCGCCTCGGCCACGGCGACAAAATAGCGTAGATAACGAAGTTCCATATCAAAAACGTCTCAAACCAGCATGCTTTCTATATTGGAACTGAGAGCTGAATCGGGTCAACAATTATTTAATCTTTCTTATATGTGTTGAACGAGGAAGTATCTGATGACCCATTCTTCTGCATGCACCTGCCAGCAAAGCCTGTACGAAACCGTACGCGGTTTTTCTGCCCAGCAGCCTGATAGCGTGATCTATCAGACCTCTTTGATGAGCGCCCTCCTGAGCGGCGTCTATGAGGGCAATACCACCATCGCTGACCTGCTCACCCACGGAGACTTCGGTCTAGGAACCTTTAATGAACTTGACGGCGAGCTGATTGCCTTCAGCAGCGAGGTCTACCAACTGCGTGCCGATGGCAGCGCGCGCAGAGCTCGCGCGGAGCAAAAAACGCCGTTCGCGGTGATGACCTGGTTTCGGCCGCAGCACCGCGTCAGCTTCGACCATCCGGTAAACCGTCAGCAATTGCATGAGATAATCGACCGGCAGATCCCCTCCGACAATCTGTTCTGCGCCCTGCATATCGACGGCCATTTTCGCCACGCCCATACCCGGACCGTGCCCCGTCAGACCCCGCCCTACCGGGCGATGACCGATGTTCTGGACGACCAGCCGGTGTTCCGTTTCAACCAACGCAAAGGGATACTGGTCGGTTTTCGTACCCCGCAGCATATGCAGGGGATTAACGTCGCCGGGTATCACGAGCATTTCATCACCGACGATCGCCAGGGCGGCGGCCATCTGCTGGATTACCAGCTCGATAGCGGCGTGCTGACCTTCGGCGAGATCCACAAACTGCTGATTGACCTTCCGGCCGACAGCGCTTTTCTCCAGGCCGATTTGCATCCTGACAATCTCGACGCCGCCATTCGCGCGGTAGAAAATTAAGGAGCTTCACATATGGACAATCAACGTCACGAACGCCAGTGGGCGCACGGCGCGGATATGGTAGTCAGTCAGCTTGAGGCCCAGGGAGTACGCCAGGTCTTCGGCATCCCCGGCGCGAAAATAGATAAAGTCTTCGATTCGCTGCTGGACTCCACCATCCGGATTATTCCCGTGCGCCACGAAGCTAACGCCGCATTTATGGCCGCAGCCGTCGGCCGCCTGACCGGTAAAGCGGGCGTCGCGCTGGTCACCTCCGGCCCAGGTTGTTCAAATCTGATTACCGGCATGGCTACCGCTAACAGCGAAGGCGATCCGGTGGTGGCGCTGGGTGGCGCGGTCAAGCGGGCGGATAAGGCCAAACTGGTCCATCAAAGTATGGATACCGTGGCGATGTTCAGCCCGGTGACCAAATATGCCGTTGAAGTCACCGCCGGCGACGCGCTGGCGGAAGTTGTCTCCAACGCTTTCCGCGCCGCTGAGCAGGGGCGCCCGGGCAGCGCTTTTATCAGCCTGCCGCAGGATGTTGTCGATCAACCCACCCGCGGTGCGATTCTCCCGGCTGGCAACGCCCCGCAAATGGGCGCGGCCCCGGACGAGGCGATCGAGAAGGTCGCGCAGATGATCGCCGCCGCCAAAAACCCGGTTTTCCTCCTCGGGCTGATGGCCAGCCAGCCGGACAACAGCCGCGCCCTGCACCAGTTGCTGGAACAGAGTCATATTCCGGTCACCAGTACCTACCAGGCCGCCGGGGCGGTCAATCAGCAGCACTTCGCGCGCTTCGCCGGTCGGGTCGGACTGTTTAACAACCAGGCTGGCGACCGCCTGCTCCACCTCGCCGACCTGATTATCTGCATCGGCTACAGCCCAGTCGAGTATGAACCGGCGATGTGGAACCTTGGCAATGCCACGCTGGTCCATATCGACGTGCTGCCCGCTTATGAAGAACGTAACTACACCCCTGATATCGAGCTGGTGGGCGATATCGCCGCAACGCTGAACAAACTAACCCGGCGCATCAACCATAAGCTGGTGTTAACCCCGCAGGCAGCGGAGATCCTCACCGATCGCCAGCATCAGCGCGAGCTGCTCGACCGCCGCGGCGCGCAGCTGAATCAATTCGCCCTTCATCCGCTGCGCATCGTGCGGGCGATGCAGGATATCGTCAACAGCGATGTCACCCTCACCGTCGACATGGGCAGCTTCCATATCTGGATCGCCCGTTACCTGTACAGCTTCCGCGCCCGTCAGGTGATGATTTCCAACGGTCAGCAGACGATGGGCGTGGCGCTGCCGTGGGCGATCGGCGCATGGCTGGTGAATCCACAACGCAAAGTGGTCTCGGTCTCCGGCGATGGCGGGTTCCTGCAATCCAGCATGGAGCTGGAGACCGCCGTCCGGCTGCGGGCCAATATCCTGCATATCATCTGGGTCGACAACGGTTACAACATGGTGGCGATTCAGGAACAGAAAAAATACCAGCGCCTCTCCGGCGTGGAGTTCGGCGCGGTCGATTTCAAAACCTACGCCGAGTCTTTCGGGGCCAAAGGCTTTTCGGTGGAGAGCGCCGACACCCTGGAGCCGACACTGCGTGCCGCCATGGACGTCGATGGCCCGGCGGTGGTCGCCATTCCGGTCGACTATCGCGATAACCCTCTACTGATGGGACAACTCCATCTCAGCCAAATACTGTGAGTCACTACAAAAAGGAAAGGAACATGCAAAAAGTCGCACTTGTCACCGGCGCCGCTCAGGGCATCGGTAAAGCTATCGCACTGCGCCTGGTGAAAGACGGATTTGCCGTGGCCATTGCCGATTACAACGATACCGCGGCGAAAGCCGTGGCCGCCGAAGTCAACCAGCACGGCGGACGAGCGCTGGCAATAAAGGTCGATGTCTCCCGCCGTGAACAGGTTTTTGCCGCCGTCGAACAGGCGCGTAAAACGCTGGGGGGTTTTCACGTTATCATCAACAACGCTGGCATCGCCCCTTCGACACCGATTGAAGCGATCGTCGAGGAGACCGTCGATAAGGTCTATAACATCAACGTCAAAGGGGTCATCTGGGGTATTCAGGCGGCAGTCGACGCCTTTAAAAAAGAGGGGCACGGCGGGAAAATCATCAACGCCTGCTCCCAGGCCGGACACGTCGGCAATCCGGAGCTGGCGGTCTACAGCTCGAGTAAATTCGCCGTGCGCGGCCTGACCCAGACCGCCGCCCGTGACCTGGCGCCACTGGGGATCACCGTTAACGGCTACTGCCCAGGAATCGTCAAAACCCCGATGTGGGCGGAGATCGATCGTCAGGTATCGGAAGCGGCGGGCAAACCGCTGGGCTACGGCACGGCCGAGTTCGCCAAACGCATCACCCTGGGACGATTGTCCGAGCCTGAAGACGTGGCGGCCTGCGTGTCGTATCTGGCAAGCGCGGACTCCGACTATATGACCGGCCAGTCGCTACTGATCGACGGCGGGATGGTTTTTAACTGATTCCATAATGCTCTGACATGGTTTGCCCCTGCCGCGATGCAGGGGCTTTTTTATGTGCTGATCACCGCCGTTCGGGCGATAAAAGCGCGCCCGGCAGGAGACGTGCGCCACAAATGTTTTTTACGCTACATGGCCTGTCTGGCAGCGGGAAAACGTAAGACTCCATACAAAGTAAACAATTTGAGCGCTTAAAATGATTAAGAGGCAGAATACAGAGTTACCGCAGATAAATGGTTTCTCACTGGAATATTTTCACGGCGTCAGTATTGCTGGTTTTATTGCGCAGACGGCGAACAGTGGGCGCCGTCTGCTAAAGACGTTCAGCCTTATGCTCGCGGGAAAATCCACAGGTCGTTGGCCGGGAATGTCAGGTGACAATGCTCCGTGTCGCCCAGCGATAAACCATAGGCGCGAATGGGGAAATCGTCTCCCCGGGTACGGAACAGGTACTCCCAGCGGTCGCCAAGATACATACTGGTTAACAGCGGTAGCTCCAGCATATTATCCTGGGGCGTTGCCCCAAGGCGCAGACGCTCTACGCGGATCACCGCCGTCGCCTCCTGTCCGACGCTGACCCGACCGTCAGCCATCCCCCACAGCGCCCAACTGGCCCCTTCAATCCGCGCCCGTCCGTCGATTACGGCGGTAATCTTGCCATGCAGGCGGTTATTGCTGCCCATAAACTCGGCGGCAAACAGCGTCGCCGGGTGGCCATACATCTCCTGCGGCGTCCCCTGCTGTTCAATCACGCCATTGTTGAGCAGCAGAATGCGATCGGAAATCGCCATCGCTTCGTTCTGATCGTGCGTCACCATCAGCGCCGACAGCCCCAGTTTGATAATCAGCTCACGCAGAAACACCCGTGCCTCTTCGCGTAATTTGGCATCAAGGTTCGACAGCGGTTCATCAAGCAGAATAACCGGCGGGTTGTAGACCAGCGCCCGGCCAATTGCCACACGCTGCTGCTGTCCTCCCGAGAGCTGATGCGGGTGCCGGTTGCCCAGGTGCCCAAGACCCAGCTGATCGAGCACCGCCTGCACCCGTTGTTTCATTTCGCCAGCGGCGACTTTACGCAGTCTGAGCGGGTAGGCAACATTCTCGAATACCGTTTTGTGCGGCCACAAAGCGTAGGACTGAAACACCAGCCCAAGATTGCGCGCCTCGGCCGGAATTTCGCTGCGCGGATTACCATCATAGACCGTATGTTTGCCAATAGCGATCCGCCCGCCGGTGGGTTTCTCCAGCCCGGCAACCGCACGCAGCAAGGTGGTTTTCCCGCTGCCCGACGGCCCCAGCAGCGACACCACCTCTCCCCGCTTCAGCGTCATCGACACCCCTTTCAGCACCGGGTTGTCGCCATAGGTCAGATGCAGATTTTCTACTGATAATTCAATCATGTAATTTCACTCCAAAGCGCAGGGCGATACCCAGCCCAACCACCACCAGCAGGATATTGATAAACGAAAGTGCGGCGACAATATCGATGGCTCCCGCGGCCCACAGTGAGACCAGCATCGAGCCAATGGTCTCCGTTCCCGGCGACAGCAGATAGACACCGGTGGAATACTCACGCTCAAAGATCAAAAACATCAGCAGCCACGAGCCAATCAGGCCATAGCGCGACAGGGGCACCGTAACGTGGCGCGTCACCTGCCCCTGCGAGGCGCCGTTGCTGCGGGCTGCTTCCTCCAACTCCGGCGCCACCTGGAGCAGGGTTGAGGAGATCAGGCGCAACCCATACGCCATCCACACCACGGTGTAGGCCAGCCAGACGCTGAAAATGGTATTGCGCAACGCCCGCAACTGGACAATCAGATGTTCGCGCAGCCAGTCGGCCATCGGCAGCGCGGAAAGCCAGCCGTTTTTCAGCGACTGATCGAGCCACATCGGCAGGAACAGAAACACCCACAGGAACGCCAGTCCGGCCAGCAGGCCCGGCACCGCACGCGGAACCAGCACGCTGTAGTCGAGAAAGCGCGTGACATTATCCGCTTTACGATGCATCGCAATCCCGACAAACAGATAGCAGAGAACCGCCAGCGCGCCACCGAAAACGCCGATGGCCATGGAGTTGACGATGGCCCGCAGCAGGTTCGGCTGCTGCCAGATATTATGGAAGGTCGCCAGAGACAGTTCATCCCAGAGAGAAACCCCCACTCCCCAGTTGGAAATAAACGCCCGCAAGGCCACACCAATCAGCGGCACGCCGATGGTCACGGTCAGCCAGAAAACCACCACCCCGCCGGCGACCCAGCGCCACTTGCCGAGCGGCAGCGCTCGCGCCTGAGACGCTTTGCCTTTCATGGTCACAAACCGATTGGCCGTGCGCATCAGGCGACGCTGTAACATGACCAGCGGAATGGTGATACAGATAAGCACGACCGCCACCGCCGCCATCAGATGATAAGAGGGGGTACCAAGCTTATTAGTGAGCTTGTACAGGTAGGTAGCCAGCACCATGTTGCCTTCCGGATCCCCCAGCACCAGCATCAGACCAAACACTTCCAGGCCGAGGAAAAACAACAGCACGCAGGCATAAAGAATCGACGGACGTACCATCGGCAGGCTGACCGAGGTCATCACCTGCAGCGGAGATGCCCCTACCGTCCGCGCCGCCTCTTCGACATCTGAACCGACGCTACGTAGCGCGGACGAGATATAGAGATAGGCATGCGGGACGTGAGTCAGCCCGGCAATCACCACAATGCTGAACATCGAGTAAATATTCCACGGCACAAACCCCAGCAGTTGCTCTGCCCATTGCGAGAAAAAACCCACCGGCCCGGCCGCGACCACATAGCCAAAAGCCAGTACCATGGGAGAAACAAAAATCGGGACCAGAATCAGCGGTTCAATAAACCGGCGACCAGGCAAATCAGTACGCACCATTAGGAACGCGAGGATCCCGCCCAGCGGTATCGCAATCAGCACCAGCCCCACGGCCAGAATAAAACCGGACTTCAGTGCGAGATAAAAGTCAGGGTCGGTAAAAATAAATTCGAAGGCCCCGAGGCTTAATTCTTTGTTGCGGGCAAAAAACGGGGCGGAAAGAAAGCTCTGCACCACGATAAATAACAGCGGGATATAAATCACCAGTGCCGTTATCACGACCACGATGCCGCGCGGTAGCCCTTGCCACTTTCTGCGTATTACATTCATAGCTTATCCCTTTGGTCGGGCGCGGAATACAAACCAGACGGGTGTTGAAAACCGGGAATACCCGGCGCGAAAAGACGGCGTATCCGATAATGCGCCGCCTGGCAGCTATTATTTTGCAGCGGCGGTACGCCATTGTTTGATAAATTCCAGACGTTTTTTCGGTTCCAGATATTCCAGTAACGTTTCATCGACCGGAATCGGCTTCAGCGCGTTACCCAACATTTTGGTCATTCCGTCGATATCATTTTTGCCTTCGATATCGTTACGAATAGAGGGAATATCTGCCTGACTGGCCAGAATACTCTGCCCTTTTTCCGACAGGAGATAATCGAACCACAATCTGGCGGCATTCGGGTGTGCGGATTCCTGAGTAATAAACGAGACCCGCGACAACACCAGTACATAATCCTTTGGATATGAAATCCCCAATGACGGATCGGTTTTCGCCCGTGCCTCTGCGTAGGAACCGAGAATATTATAACCCAGCAGGTTTTCACCCGAGGAGACTCTCTCCATCATGGTGCCGGTTGAGGACTGCACGGTCAGACCGCCTTTCGCTATCCCGGCCAGATCGGCGAAATAATTAGCGTCAGCTTTGCTGTCCTGTACCGCCAGCATGAAGCCCAGTCCCGATTTTTCAATATCGTAGGTGGTCACTTTGCCTTTGAATTTATCCGCCTGGGCGGTGACCAGTTTAGCCAACGCGGTGTGCGAATCCGGGACATCCCCTGATGGAATTAAACGTTTGTTATAGATAAAAACCACCGGTTCGTAGGTGGTTCCATAGGCTTTTTGCTGCCAGACCGCCCATTTCGGCAGCTTGCTCAGCTCAGGAGAGGCGTACTTTTCGGCATAGTCCGTCGCTAATTTTAGCGCCGTATCCATCGATGAACTCCAGACCACGTCGCCACTACCGCCGCCGGCCGCCTGCTCGCTGATATAGCGGTTATAGAGTTCGGTACTGTTCATATCGTTATATTCAACTTTGATCCCAGGGTACTGCGCCTCAAATCCTTTAATTAACGGGCCTGCGGCTTTGGTGTCCGTCGTCGAATAGATGACGACTTTTCCCTCTTTTACCCCGGCATCCACCACTTTTTGATAATCGGCCGGGTAACCCTGAGGTAATTCTGCCAGAACGGAACAGGAGAAGACTGTCGTCAGTGAAACCACTAAAACATCAATTTTCCTATACATAAATCCAACCCTTAATTATCATTTATTAAACACAAATTTAACATATAGCGAGATGCCAGGACGTTGCAATGACGGGGGCTGTTTTTTTCCGGCTTTTGTGACGCTGGCTTAATTTAAAAAACTGGAGGCAGCCGCAATCAAAAGGAATAAGACGCAGAATATTTACTCTCGCCCGGAAACGAAATATTAAGAAACCCTTAAGAGTCAGATGGGATGTTGATAAAACGGGCGCTACGCCTTCCCTCGAATTGCATGGCTGCAGGCCAGCATTGACCTGCAGGAGGGCAATTTGCCGTCACCGGATAACGCTGCGGGAAATAATATTGCCGGTAAGGCTAACAGAGGTAAAAGGTGGCCGGGCAAATTCAGGTCCGCGAGGAGACGAACCCGGGATGCGACAACATTATTCTCGCGGCCAGACCCGGGGAAACAGGGGAGAGATCAGCGCCTCGCCATCTTTGAGCGTCAGTTCCGGGAATGGCGGCGAGGTCACGCCGCCGCGATCGGCGAAAGTGGCGTCATCCCCGACCCAGCGAGCGGAAAAAACCCGACGCGCACGCGCGGTGGCATTGCCCCTTGCGCCGTGCAGCGTCCGGTAATGAAAGGCGACCGCATCTCCCGGCTCCAGCGCCCAACTGACAATATCGTAATCATCCTGATGTGCATCAATATCCGGCAGTTCTTTAAAACGGCTGTGTGCATAGAGCTTTGAGCCATTAAAACGAGTCGGGCTGTACTCGTCACCCCAGCGGTGAGAGCCGCGGATGCAGCGCAACGAAATCTCTTCCGCCACCGGGTCCAGCGGGATCCAAAAGCTGACATTTTGCTGCCCTTCGACACAATAATAGGGCTGATCGTGGTGCCACGGCGTCACCGTACTGCCGCCTGGCGGCTTCACCAGCGTGTGTTCATGGAAAAACGTGGCGGTCTTCGATTGCATCAACGCAGCGGCGATTTCCGCCGCCGGCGAACTCAGGACAAAGCGAGTAAAGTCGGGGATCCGCGACCAGTTGCAATAATCCTGGAAAAACGGGGCGGAGCCATCTTTCGGTACAACCGTGCGGGCGTGGCCATACTCGCTGGGATTGGCCATCAGTTCCGCGACACCGGCGGCCAGGCTTTCAATCCACGGCGTAAACACCCCCTTCAGCAACACGACACCATCGGTCTGATAGCGGTCGATGGTCTGCGAATCAATATGTAGGACACGCTGATTTTGCATAGCTAACCTTCCTGTGTGGAGAGATGATGTGGCTGAAGGTGACCCAGGCAGGCCCGCTATTTAGCCACCGCTGATGGAACTTACACAGGTTATTTAATCGCCCATCACGGGTAAATTATTATAAAACGAGTCGCTGAATATAAAATTACGAGCCTTAATGGCATGGTAAAAAAAATAAGCCTGCAGTGGCCGCAGGCTGATTATTCAAAAATGCACGGGAGTTAACTCAATACTGCGGCAATAGTCCATAAACAGTTGCGTGGGCCGGGTCGGTTCATTATTGGCAAGATGCGCCATAATTAATGTCGAAGCAGGCATATCATCTTCAATATCTAATTGTACCAGTCTCTCGCCGTCATAGGTCATATCACACAGAGGCCGGGTGACTAATACCGAAAACCCCAGGCCCTGTCCCACCATACAGCGCACCATTTCGATGGAGGGTGAACTGTAGGCGACTTCAGGGTGATAGCCCTTCTCTTTAAATATAGTGATGAAATAATTCTTACTGGGTACCGCGTCGAGCAAAATCATGGGTTCATGACTGAGTTCCTGCAAAGTCACACTCTTTTTCTGCGCTAATGGATGGCTGGCCGGCAGCAGCGCGTAGGGTTTATGCGGCGCATTCAGCATCTCTTTATTGATCGAATGACCTAATTCCAGATCGTAGACCAGCGCCAGATCGAAACGCCCGCGATGCAGACCGTGCATTAGCTCATGTTGTTCGCCGTCATACAGCTGCAGGGTGATGTCGGGATACATTTTTTTAAACCCGGCGACCAGTTTTGGCATGTACAGCGGCGCCACGGATTCGAAGCAGCCGACGGAAATTGTCCCGGAAACCAGCTCCTTGTCGGCGCGGGAGTTTTGTTCAAACTCATAGGAAAGCCGCAGCAGCTCTTTTGCCTTCTCATAAAAACGCCTTCCGCAGGAGGTCAGTGAGACGCCCTGGGCATGATGGCGAATAAACAGCTGCTGCTCAAACGTGCTTTCAAGGTTTTTAATGGCAATCGAGATCGACGGCTGGGCAATATGAAGCTGCCGGGAGGCTTCAGCGATACTCTCGGTCTCTACAACGGTGACAAAGTATTTAAGTTGTTTGAGTGTGAATCGCATCGTAGCCTCACCCTTTACGAAATATTGTCGCCAGCGGAAACGGTATAGTTTCCTGATATGCAACAAGCAAATATCGTGCCATTTCGCCATGGGTTCGCTGATTTCTTTGCCGGGCAAATGATTTATTTACTGTTCCGGCGAAGTAAAAATGATGGCAACATCGCCACATCCGTTTAATTGCACCAGCCTGAATCACCCTGCACCAAATTAATTCCTTACCCGCCCCAACATGGCACAATTTTGGATTTAAATGCCCGTTCCGTTACCCCTTGCGCGTAATTGTTTTTTTTATGTTTAGTTCTTGTTTCGCACTCATTGCTTTAAATTTATTGAAATTAATCCACCTGTATAGTTTTTTTAAACTTAAAGACCAAAAATTTACTAATTGCCTCGCAGCGAAAACTACCAGCATAGTGTTATTGCAAGATACACCCTGGCGATGCCCTATTTTTGATCATCGGTATCGCATTCATTTCCGTTAATTATGGCGAGCGAAATAGCCCATGACGTTTAACTGGAACTACATGTTAAGTCTGCTCAGCGATGCAGATTTTTGGCTGGCCACCTGGACCGTCATTAAATTAAGTCTGCTGACCTGGGGTTGCAGTATTGTACTGGGATTTGTTCTCGCCCTGGCCAAGCAGTCTCCGCGCAAACTTTTTAATCTCCCGGCGCGGTTCTATATCTGGCTGTTCCGCAGCCTGCCGCTGCTGGTACTGCTGATATTCGTCTATAACCTGCCCCAGGCGGTGCCGTCC
Organism: Raoultella sp.; assembly: GCF_039594335.1. Taxonomy (NCBI): domain Bacteria; kingdom Pseudomonadati; phylum Pseudomonadota; class Gammaproteobacteria; order Enterobacterales; family Enterobacteriaceae; genus Klebsiella; species Raoultella sp. The sequence goes on along the minus strand of NZ_JBCNNS010000089.1, from coordinate 1,716 downwards.
TCAGCGCCCGTGCTCAACGACCCGTTCTGGGCCGGTCTGCTGGCGATGGTGCTGAGTGAAGCCGCCTACGTCGCCGAAATTCACCGCGGCGGCCTGCTCTCGATCCCGAAAGGCCAGAGCGAAGCCGCCCGGGCGCTGGGACTGCGCTATGCCGGCACCCAATGGCGGGTGATCATTCCCCAGGCACTGCGCGTCGCGCTGCCGGCACTGGCCAACGAATATATTGCCGTCGTGAAGCTCAGTTCGCTGGTATCGGTTATCTCACTGACCGAGATTTTAATGGTGGGTCAGCGGCTTTATTCACAAAACTTCCTGGTGATGGAAACCATGGCAGCGGTGGCGTTCTACTACGTGCTGATCGTGACCGTTTTCGATTTCTTGCTCAAACGTCTGGAGAGCTATCTCGATGTCACCCGGCGGAAAGTCACGCGCCCCATCGACAGCGAGATGCAGCGACTGGCCACGCAAACACGCCCGGTGATCGTGCGCAGCACGGTCGACAACTCTCAGCCGGCGCTGCAGGCGTCAAAACTGCACAAAGCCTATAACAACGTGGAAGTGCTTGGCGCCGTCAGTCTGCAAATTCAGCCAGGAGAGGTGGTCTCGGTGATTGGCCCTTCCGGTTCCGGGAAAACCACGCTGATCCGCCTGCTCAACGGACTTGAGCAGATCGACAACGGCGAGATTCGGATCAACGGCCAGCCATTTATTCATCTCGAACGTCAGGGCGTACAGAAGCCGCGTTTTATGGAAAACGCGCAGTACCGCCTCAACATCGGCATGGTTTTCCAGAGTTTTAACCTGTTCCCCCATCTGACGGTGCTCGGCAACCTGCTGCTGGCGCCGCGCTACCATCGACTGGCCGCGGAAGCCGAGCTGAAGCAGCAGGCCTGCGAATTGCTGCATAAGGTCGGCATGCTGGAACACGCGTGGAAATATCCGCACCAGCTTTCTGGCGGCCAGCAGCAGCGTGTGGCCATTGCCCGGGCCCTGATGATGCGACCGCAAATCATGCTGTTTGATGAACCCACCTCGGCGCTTGACCCGGAAAAGGTCAATGAAGTGCTCCAGGTTATCGAATCGCTGGCTCACGAAGGCATCACCATGGTCATCGTGACCCACGAAATGAATTTTGCCTTCAAAGTCTCTGACCGGATTGTGTTTATGGAAAAAGGACGCGTGGTGTGCGACGACACGCCGCAGGCGATGCGCGACGGCAACCACCCGCGCGTGGACGCCTTCCTGAAAGATGTCTCCCTGGCTTAACTCTCCGTTTGTGAAAGGAAAAATTATGATCGCGCAGTGGCAAATCGAGCAGTTTCATCAACAAGGTTTTCTGGTGGTCGAAGGGGTGCTGTCGCCTGACGAAATCACCGCCTTGCAACAGGATTTTGACGGTTGGGTCGAAGAGAGCCGCCGCCATACCGAGGTGTGGGGCGAGACGCTGGACGGTCGCCCGCGTTTCGACCTTGAAGGGGATCACCGCGCCGATCATCCTTCTCTGCGCCGGGTCAGTTCGCCGACGGAGATTTCCGTCGCCTTCGAACATGCCGCTCTGCAATCGCGGATGGCGACCATCGCCGCCCAGTTAATCGGTGGCAGCGGCACCCGTTTTCATCACAGCAAAATCAACTCCAAGCTGCCGTTTACCGCGACACAGGTGAAATGGCATCAGGATTTTCTGTTCACACCGCACAGCAATGACGACATCATCAC
>NZ_JBCNNS010000088.1:0-18643 GCF_039594335.1 Raoultella sp. | reverse complement strand
GAGTCATCATGAGCCATAACGACACTATCGTCGCCCAGGCAACCCCACCGGGACGCGGTGGTGTGGGCATCCTGCGCATCTCCGGTCTCAAAGCACGCGACGTCGCGCAAGCGGTTCTCGGCAAACTACCAAAGCCGCGCTACGCCGATTATCTGCCCTTTAAAGATACTGATGGCACGCCGCTCGATCAGGGTATTGCGTTATGGTTCCCCGGCCCGAACTCCTTTACCGGTGAAGATGTGCTGGAACTCCAGGGCCACGGCGGCCCGGTGATTCTGGATCTGCTACTGAAACGAATCCTGACGCTGCGGGGCGTGCGCATCGCCAGGCCTGGAGAGTTCTCTGAACGCGCGTTTCTTAACGATAAGCTCGATCTCGCCCAGGCTGAAGCGATTGCTGACCTGATTGACGCCAGTTCCGAGCAGGCGGCACGCTCAGCGCTGAACTCGCTACAAGGCGCCTTCTCTGCCCGGGTGAATCATCTGGTGGAAGCGCTGACCCATCTGCGTATCTATGTCGAAGCCGCTATCGACTTCCCGGATGAGGAAATAGATTTCCTCTCTGACGGTAAAATTGAGGCCCAGCTCAACGGCGTGATCGCCGAACTTGATGCCGTTCGCGCCGAAGCCCGCCAGGGCAGCCTGCTGCGTGAAGGCATGAAGGTGGTTATAGCCGGTCGCCCGAACGCCGGGAAATCAAGTCTACTGAACGCGCTGGCCGGGCGCGAAGCGGCGATCGTGACCGATATTGCCGGAACCACCCGCGATGTGCTGCGCGAGCATATCCATATCGATGGCATGCCGCTGCATATTATCGATACCGCTGGACTCCGCGATGCCAGTGATGAGGTTGAGCGCATTGGCATTGCACGAGCCTGGCAGGAAATCGAACAGGCTGATCGGGTACTGTTCATGGTCGACGGCACGACTACCCACGCCGTTGACCCGGCAGAAATCTGGCCAGATTTTATCGAGCGTTTACCGGCGAAACTGCCGATTACCGTGGTACGAAACAAAGCCGACGTCACCGGCGAAACGCTGGGTATCAGTGAAGTGAATGGCCACTCACTGATTCGGCTGTCGGCGCGTACCGGTGAGGGCGTCGATGTCCTGCGCAACCATCTCAAGCAGAGCATGGGCTTCGATACCAACATGGAAGGCGGTTTCCTCGCCCGTCGTCGCCACCTGCAGGCGCTGTCAGAGGCCGCCAGTCATCTACAACAGGGCAAAGCGCAGCTGCTTGGCGCCTGGGCCGGTGAGCTGCTGGCCGAAGAGCTGCGGCTCGCGCAGCAGGCATTGAGCGAAATCACCGGCGAATTCACCTCTGATGATCTGCTGGGGCGCATTTTCTCCAGCTTCTGTATCGGCAAATAACGCGTCATCAATATGCATTGGCGAGCATAAACTAACCTGCATCAACATAATGTTTATGCAGGTTTTTTATTTCCGTGACAAGGGAATTCCCTTTAATCTCACGCTCCCAACGACGCAAGGTTGCTTCCGCCAGAGCGGCATCATTAAATGCAATGAGAACCCCTACAGGATACCGCCATGACTTCCGAATACACCATTATCGATACCGTTCCGTCGGCAGAGGATTTTTGCCGTTTACGACTGCTCGCCGGCATGTCGCCGCGCCCGCTGGAGGGGGTGAAGGCCGGGCTGCCGCGCAGCTGCTATGGCGTGCATATTCTCTGGCAAGGCGTTCCCGTAGGCATGGGGCGCATCGTTGGCGATGGCGCGGTGAATTTCGACATCGTCGATGTCGCCGTTGACCCGGCGCACCAGGGAAAAGGGCTCGGCAGACGCATTATGGAAAAGATAGTCAGCTGGCTGGACGCTAACGCCTGCAAAGGCGCCTATGTCACGTTGGTCGCTGACGTCCCCGAACTGTATGCGAAGTTTGGTTTTACTTCCGTACGCCCGGCCAGCGATGGCATGGCCAAAATCTGGTAGCACTTCGCCGAACGCAACGAGGGTTTTTCCTTTCAGGAAATCATTGTTGTCCAAATGGCAACTCGTACTGCCGCGCAATAGCCATTACTCTGTACGCCTCTATTCTCCCGGGGGTCCTATGGCACGCTTTCTTATCTGCAGTTTTGCGCTGGTTTTACTCTATCCATCCGGTATCGATATGTATCTGGTTGGTTTACCGCGTATTGCGCAGGACCTCAGCGCCAGTGAAGCGCAGCTGCATATTGCGTTCTCAGTTTACCTGGCGGGCATGGCCGCCGCGATGCTGTTTGCCGGCAGAGCAGCCGATAAATCCGGGCGTAAACCGGTCGCCATCTTCGGTTCGACGACGTTTATTCTGGCCTCGCTACTCTGTGCGCACGCGCAGAGCAGCGATCTCTTCCTGGCCGGGCGTTTTATCCAGGGCATCGGGGCCGGGAGCTGCTATGTCGTCGCTTTCGCCGTGCTGCGCGATACGCTCGACGATCGCCGTCGCGCTAAGGTGCTGTCGCTGCTAAATGGCATCACCTGCATTATCCCGGTCCTGGCGCCCGTTCTGGGTCATCTGATTATGCTGAAATACCCGTGGCAGAGTCTGTTCTACACGATGACCGGCATGGGAGTGATGGTTGGCCTGCTCTCGGTCTTTATACTGCGGGAAACGCGGCCGGCAACCTCCTCACATACTCTCGCCGGGCAGAACACTGCCACGGAATCATTGCTGAACCGTTTTTTCCTCAGCCGTATCGTTATAACGACCCTCAGCGTAACGGCGATCCTCACCTACGTTAACGTCTCTCCGGTATTGCTGATGGAAGAGATGGGGTTCGATCGCGGACAGTATTCGATGGCGATGGCCTTAATGGCGCTGGTCAGCATGACGGTGTCGTTCTCAACGCCTTTTGCGCTCACCCTGTTTAAACCGCGTACGTTGATGCTGACATCCCAGGTCATGTTCTTTACGGCCGGTACTTTGCTCAGCCTTGCCACCAGCCAGACGGTAACCATGCTGGGTCTGGCGCTGATTTGCGCCGGCTTCTCTGTGGGCTTTGGCGTGGCAATGAGCCAGGCTCTGGGGCCATTTACTCTGCGGGCGGGAGTTGCCAGCTCGGTTCTGGGCATTGCTCAGGTTTGCGGCTCTTCGCTGTGGATTTGGCTCGCCGCCATCATCGGGTTAAGTGCCATGAATATGCTGATCGGGATACTTATTGCCTGTAGCATAGTGAGCATGGTATTGATTATGGTCGCCTCTCCGACGCGAGTCGCGCAACGCTATGAAGAAACCCCTGTCGAGTCTCGATCTTAATTTATTACTCTGTCTGCAGCTTCTGACGCAGGAGCTCAGCGTAACCCGCACGGCGAAGCGCATGAACGTTTCGCCGTCGGCGGTGAGTAAATCATTAGCTAAACTGCGCGCCTGGTTTGACGATCCGCTATTCGTCAAAACGCCGCTCGGTCTGTCGCCGACGCCATTGATGACCAGCATGGAGCAGGATCTGGCGGACTGGATGCAGATGGGCAATCAGATCCTCGACAAACCCCACCACATCATGCCGAGCGGCCTGAAGTTCGAACTGGCGGCGGAAACGCCGCTGCTGATGATCCTGTTTAATTCACTGTCACAGCAAATCTACCAGCGCTATCCCCAGGCGCTGATCCGCTTGCGCAACTGGGACTACGACTCGCTGGATGCGATTATTCGCGGTGAGGTCGATATCGGCTTTTGCGGACGTGAAACGCATCCGCGCTCACGGGAGCAGCTCAGCCAACTGCCGTGGTATATCGATTTTGAAGTCCTGTTTACCGACTTGCCTCAGGTCTGGTTGCGCGCGGATCATCCGGCGCTCGACGAAGAGTGGAACCTGGAGACCTTTTTACGCTATCCCCACATCAATATCAGCTGGGAACAGAGTGATACCTGGGCGCTGGATGATGTTCTGCACGATCTGGGGCATAAACGCACCGTGGCATTGACCGTTCCAGGTTTTGAGCAATCGCTGTTTATGGCAGCTCAACCCCATCATACGATGCTGGCCACCGCGCCACGTTACTGCCATCACTATAACCGGCAGCACCATCTGCCGCTGGTCTCACTCCCGCTACCACTAGAACCGTTGCAGCTGGAGAAAATACGCGTCCCCTTCACCCTCCTGTGGCATAAGCGCAACAGCGATAACCCGAAGATCGTCTGGCTACGAGAAACGCTCAGACAGCTCTACATTGAACCGCTATAGTTCAGCGTTAGCCCGCCTTGCGCAATAAATTGTAAAATTCATGCAATTCCCCTTTTCAAGGGGGCATTTCCGCATTAAAACCTATCAATTCTGAGCGATAATATAATTCGCAACTTCTATCATTGACCATTAATCACGGAGCGACGAATGGCAACGCATTTTGCAAGAAGGATACTCAACACCCGAGAGCCGCTATCAACACGCCTGTCAGCGGCCTGTTATCAATACGCAAGGCGCCTGCCTGAGTATCGACAAAGCCGATATTGCGCATCACGGTCACTACTCGCAGAACTACTCTTTATGTTGTATGGCATCAGCGAACTTCCCGAAATGATTGACGAAGAGAATGGAAAACCCGCTTTTCGCGATGAACATCTCCCGCGGTTCTCCATCGCCTATACCGGAAATATCGTCGGTGTCGCGTTAACCACCGAAGGCGATTGCGGCCTGGATATGGAATTGCAGCACGCCTCCCGCGGTTTATATTCATCGCACGACAAGGAACACAATACCTTTGACCGGAATGAGCGTTTGTGGATTAACAATCAGCACGATCCTGACGAAGCGCGCGCCCAGTTGGATGCACTACGTAAAAGCGTGATGAAGTTGACCGGCGAAACCGCCGTTAACCTACAGCTTCTTCCGGGTTCCGGGCGGTTACGAACAAACGGGACGCAATCAATTGAAGCCGTCTGCGACGCCGAAACGGTACTGGTCTGGTCCATCGCCGCCAGCCCGGATATTGGCCAACTAAAAGTCTGGGAATATAGCGGTAAAGAGGGCTGGCGAAGCTTGCCTGGTGCGCAAAGTCGAGCAAAAGAACCGTCAGCCCGACTGATGCGCTTCACCAGTTTACCGGTAGAAAAAGCCTTCTCCCTCAACTGACCGGTTTTACCGGCCATCATGATGCAAAGGAGCAATCATGTCTGATACGTTGAAAGTTGTGACATTACTCGGAAGCCTGCGCAAAGGCTCTTTTAATGGCATGGTCGCACGTACTCTCCCCGGCATCGCGCCGGCGGGTATGGTAGTGTCCGCATTACCGTCCATTGGCGATATTCCTCTCTATGATGCCGACGTCCAGCAGGAAGACGGGTTTCCGCAAAGCGTACAGGATATTGCGCAACAGATTCGCGAAGCCGATGGTGTTGTTATCGTGACACCCGAATATAACTATTCCGTTCCAGGTGGCCTGAAAAATGCGATTGACTGGCTGTCGCGCCTACCTGAACAACCGCTGTCAGGAAAACCGGTCCTGATTCAAACCAGTTCTATGGGCGCAATTGGCGGCGCGCGCTGCCAGTATCACCTACGTCAAATTCTGGTGTTCCTCGACGCGATGGTAATGAACAAGCCTGAGTTTATGGGCGGTGTGATTCAGAACAAGGTCGACCCGCAGTCGGGAGAGGTGGTCGATCAGAGCACGCTCGATCATCTGAGCGGACAGCTGAGCGCCTTTGGCGAGTATATTCAGCGAGTGAAAGCGTAAAAAAAGCCCGGCAGCGCTGTGGACTGCCGGGCTTTTTCATTATACGCGACGCTTAGTGCGCGTCGATAAACACGATTTTCAGCACGAAGAGCAGCGAGACGATTATCACGCACGGGCTGAGATCGCGCAGGCGACCGGTACCAATCTTCATCACGCAGTAAGAGATAAAGCCCAACGCAATCCCTTCGGTAATCGAGAAGCTAAACGGCATCATCACGGCGGTCACAAAGGCCGGCACCGCCTCCGTCAGATCGTCCCACTTCACGCGCGACAGACTGGATGTCATCAGCACACCGACATAGATCAGTGCACCTGCTGCGGCATACGCTGGCACCATGCCCGCCAGCGGTGACAGGAAAATCACCAGCAGGAACAGAATCCCCACCACCACTGCCGTCAGGCCGGTACGCCCGCCTACGGAAACGCCAGAGGAAGATTCAATATAGGCGGTCACTGAAGAGGTACCGATAAAGGAGCCTGCCACCGATGAGATACTGTCAACAAACAGCGCCTGTTTCATCCGCGGGAATTTGCCTTTTTCATCGGCCAGACCGGCTTTATCGGTCACGCCGATCAGGGTTCCGGAGGAGTCGAACAGGTTGACCAGCATAAACGAGAAGATGATGCCCGCCAGACCGAGATTCAATGAGCCAGCCAGATCAACATGGCCAATCACCGACGTAATGCTCGGCGGCGCGGAAACAATACCGGTGTAGTGAACGTCGCCCAGCATCCAGCCCAGCAGCGTCGTGACGATGATGGAGACCAGCACCGCAGCATGAATGTTACGGGAGGCGAGAATAGCGATAATAAAGAAGCCGAGAATCCCCAGCAGCACGCTGTGGGAGGTCAGGTTGCCGATGCTCACCAGCGTGTCTTTGTTTGCGACAATCACGCCAGCATTTTTCAGCCCCATCATGCCGATAAACAATCCAATACCGCTGGTGATCCCCACCCGCAGGCTGACGGGAATATTGGCGATCATCCAGTAACGTACGCGGAAAATAGTCAGCAGCAGCAGACCAACAGCGCCCCAGAAAATAGCGCCCATTCCCACCTGCCACGGCAGCCCCATCGCCTGGACGACGACAAAGGCAAAAAAGGCGTTCAGCCCCATTGCTGGCGCCAGCGCAACCGGCAGGTTAGCAAACAGCCCCATCAGAATACTACCGAAGGCGGCGATCAGGCAGGTCGTCACAAAGACAGCGCTGGTATCCATACCCGCTACGCCAAGAATTTGTGGGTTAACGAAAACAATGTAGACCATTGTCAAAAAGGTGGTGAAACCTGCTATCGCTTCAGTACGTGCCGTCGTGCCGTGCTCACGTAGTTTGAATACGCGCTCCAGCAGACCCTGGCCAGAAGACTGGCTGGTGTGTTGTTGACTCATTATCGGTTTCCGAACAAAAGGAGGGAAAATTCGTCGCTATCCTATACCAAAATGCGACACCGGGTGCAGTTGTATGGTAATTTTTTTCATTGAATTTGCCTATACGGCAACGATTGCGTCTTGTGAACAGGCAGGACGAAAACGTTAACTTGTAAAAATGGAAACGGCATGTCCCAAATAGAAGCCCTGTTTTTCGACTGTGACGGCACGCTGGTCGACAGCGAGGTAATCTGCTCCCGCGCCTACATTCACATGTTCAGGGAATTCGGCATTACGCTGGATTTAGAAGAGATTTTTAAGCGCTTCAAAGGTGTAAAGCTGTACGAGATTATCGACACCATTAATGCAGAGTACGGCGTTAATCTGGACAAAGCGACCCTTGAGCCGGTTTATCGCGATGAAGTCGCACGCCTTTTTGATACCGAGCTGGAAGTCATCCCAGGCGCACAGGCGCTGCTGGATGCGGTAAACGTGCCAATGTGCGTGGTCTCTAACGGCCCGGTCAGTAAAATGCAGCACTCGCTGGGAAGAACCGGCATGTTGCGCCATTTTCCCGACCGACTGTACAGCGGTTACGATATTCAGCGCTGGAAGCCCGATCCGGCACTGATGTTCCATGCGGCAAAAGCGATGAACGTTAACGTCGAAAACTGCATTCTGGTTGATGATTCCAGTGCCGGCGCGCAGTCGGGTATCTCAGCAGGCATGGAGGTATTCTATTTCTGCGCCGACCCGCATAATAAACCAATCGTACATCCGAAAGTGACGACCTTTACCCGCCTCGAAGAGCTACCTGAGCTATGGCAGGCACGCGGCTGGAATATAACGCGAAAAACATTAAAAAAGGATTTTTTATGAGGCAGACTAAACCGTTGCCTATCTTTAAATATCATCCCGCTCCCCTGGAAACAGGGGCATTCGCGCAGGACAAAACCGTGGTTTGCCAATGCTGCGAACAACAGACTTCGGTTTATTACACCTCGCCGTTCTACTGTGTGGAAGACGTGGAGCACCTCTGTCCGTGGTGTATAGCCGACGGCTCTGCGGCGGAAAAATTTAAAGGCTGCTTTCAGGACGAATGCAGCATTGAAGGCATCCAGGGACAGTTTGATGAAGAGGGTGAATTTAACGGCAGCTTTATAAGCCCTTATAGTGAAGAGCAGGAATTTGAGCTAAAAAGCCGCACGCCCGGCTATCGAGGCTGGCAACAGGAGTTCTGGCTCGCTCACTGTGGCGATTTCTGCGCCTTTCTTGGCTATGTCGGCTGGGAAGAGATAAAAGATCGTCTCAGCGAGTTTGCCGATCTTGCGGACGATTGCGCACAGTTTGGTCTGAAGTATGAAGATCTGGCGAAATATTTGCGTAATGACGGCGATTGCCAGGGATACCTGTTCAGCTGCCTGAGCTGCGGTAAATTGCGCCTCTGGGCAGATTTTTCATAATAGACCGCCCCATGCCGGGTTAACTGGAATGCCAACAGGGCTGCCGTATTGGGATGATTTTATTATGGAGAGGATTTCGCCAAAATCATTCTGCTGCCGGCCAGCCCTGACAACGATGCGGAAACCAGAATTCTCGTCCCCCCGAATGCAGCGCGCTGTGCCTGCCCGGCTACCGATCCGCATAAGGCTGCGAACACCTGGCCAGCTAAGCGCAGCGCGAGCCGTCCTGCGATATTAGCGACTCAATTCCGCAGCCGCCGCTTTATCAGCCACAATCACCAGTGAAGGATGCAGTTTCAACACCGATGCCGGAACCTGATCGCTGACCGGGCCTTCCACCACCTGCTTAAGGGCTTGCGCCTTCGCCGCGCCGCTGACAATTAGCAGCAGATTTTTCGCCGCCATCACGCTTTTCGGTCCCATTGTGATGTAGCTATCCGGTACCACCGAGAAATCGCCGCCCATCTCAGCATCAGCGACAAGACCCACCATATCCCCGGTAATCGGGACTTCAACCGTCGCATCATGGAAACGCGTGGTGCCAGGCAAGTTGCCGCAAAAATGGCCATCAGCACCGAGGCCCATCACGATCAGATCCAGCCCCCCCGCTTCCTGTAACCGTTGGTCGTAATGCATAAAATTTTCATGGCTAAGCTTATGGATATTCTCCTCCGGGATCTGAGCGGGAGTGAAAAATAGATTGCGCAGATTCGAAATCGTCACGCCTTCACGATCCTGCCCGCGAAAAGGGATTTCATCAAAGTTGTAATAATGGACCTGAGAATAGAATGGTTTCCCTTTAATCGCAGCCGTCAGATATTCATACATTTTCTTTGGCGTATGGCCTGCCGTCACCGCCAGATTCATCCTCCGCGGTGCGGTGATGTAACCTAACACATGATGGCTGGCGATCAGGCTCATCTCTGCATAATCTTCCGTGACGATTAATTTCATGTTATCTCCCTTGTACATATTGACGATAAGGAGCCTGTATTCCGGCGCCTTAATTTTATTTGAACAACTTCTGTACGAACTCGGCGTAGGCCGGACGCCAGACGTCCATTTCATGGTTCAGCCCTGGATATTCATGATAATCAAATTTGATTTTCTGCTTCTCCAGCTCCGCTTTCAGCCCGGCGATATCTTTCCCGGTGACCACATCTTTCTCACCCACGACTACGGTGAAGTTACGCAATTGCTTATTAATCGCCTGCGGCTGATTTAGCTGCGCCTCAACACCGGCATCCGGCACCGTTGTGGTCGTGACACCGCTAAACGTCGCCAGCCAGCCAAAGCTCTCCAGATGGTTCATTCCTGAAACCAGCGCCTGATAGCCGCCTTGCGACAACCCGGCGAGCGCCCGGCCATCCGCGTCTTTGCGCACATTAAAGCGGGCATCAATGAGCGGAATAATGTCATTCATCAGCTCTTTATCAGCTGCTTTGGCATTCAGTGGATAGAAACTTTTACGCCGCTCCTGCGGCGGGAAGTTTTCCGCAACCGCTTCAGGAATATCGGTTTCAGTATCCGGCACGACCACCAGCATTGGCTTGATTTTGCCTTCTGCCAGCAAGTTATCCATGATTTGCGGAATGCGCCCTTGATCGATGGCCGACAGACCGCTATCACCAAAACCGTGATAGAAATAGAGCACCGGCAGCGGTTCGCCGGTACCGGTATAACCCGGCGGTGTCCATACATATGCACGACGTTCAGAATTCAGCGCCTTTGAGTGGTAGGTCAAAGTTCGTAACTCACCGTGAGCGACCGCGCGATCGTCAAGAATGCTGCCCGGAACCAGAATCAGACTGGTATTCACCTGCCGCTGCGGCTTCTGATAGCGGCTACCGGTATCGACTGAACGGAATCCGTCGACATCAAAATAATATTCGTAGAGGTTAGGAGCCTGCGTTTCACTTTTCCATGTCCAGATCCCCTGTTCATCTTTGGTCATATCATGGGAAACGAAAGTATCCGGTGTTGCACCGGTCACCACAGAGACGCGTTTTGCATCCGGGGCAAACAGACGGAAGGTAATACTCTTATCGGCGTTAACTTGCGTAATATACTGGCTGACCGGGATGGCAGCGCTCGGCGCGGTCGGGAGCGGCGCGGCATGGACAGTAAAAGTGGCGCCAGCCAGCGCCAGAGCGAAGTAAATAGCATGTCGTTTCATCATTATTCCTCTTTAGAATTTTGCCTGGCCATTTGACCATTGCCAGTCTTACCACCAGATTTCAGCTTGGGCGCCTACAGCAAACTGGTCGTTTTTACCATCTTCAAAAATGCTGCTGGTATTGCTATTGGCTGCCTTATCCAGGTCGATATTCTTAGCTTTAATATAAGTCGTATAGAACCGAATTTCCGGGCGGGAGGTCAACATACTGGTATTTACTTTAAAGGTATGGAATAGAGTAGTTTTGTAGCCGGATTCGTTATATTTCTTACCGGTGATATCTTTGTTCTGCTGTTTGAAGTAGCCCAGTTCAACGCCAGTCTGGTTATATTTATCCCATATATAGGCCGGACGGACGACGGCGCGAATAGATTCGAAATCTGAATGTGCGCCGGTCTCGTAGCTATAGACGTCGTGACCAAAGGAGTAAACGAGGGCGTTAGCCATGATGATGTCATCGCGCAAATAGGTTTCCCCCTGAGAAGTCAGGCGAACGGCGGTACCGTTCGTATGATCGCCATAGTATTTGCCGTTAAATGTGGTATACGGGCTGGCTCCCGCGTAGCGCGAGAAACTGCTGGCAATGGAGTTGTTAGCAAGCAGGAATGAAAATTCGTTAAACCCGCCGTTATCGAATTTTTGCGTTAATGACGTTCCCGCCATCCAGGTATCTTTCCATTCATAATATCCATTATTACCTTCATGATATTTCTCAGATGAGCTCTGATTTGCCGCGACATAACGGCCGCTCACCATCAACGAAGCTTTATCCCATAGAGGAATTTCTTTATAACGAATATCAATGGTATTGGTGTTAATCTGCTGGCTTTTGGTCAAAGTACGGTTGTAGTCATCAACATCCTCACGCACCAACGCGATATCAAATTTACCAGCGCCCACTTTCCAGTTTTCAAGCCCAACGCCTGCCGCGGCATCCGTTCGCTGAGTTTTCCAGTCCAGCATCTGGATTTCAAATTTCGGCGCACCGTGCTTACCGACCCAAAAATCAGCTTCCGGCGCAAATGGCAGGAAACCTTTGGTATTTACGTACATATCAGAGAACTGCATATAGTTCTCGCCACCCGCGTTATCCCCAAACCAGCCGGTGGAATACTGCTGCCCGACATTACCATCAAACATAACTATCGCATCAACTCGCTTATTGCCTTCCTGATAGACCCGCTGCTTAAGCTGTAAATCAAACCAACCAGAGTATTCATTACCAAAGCGACCAAGCGAACCAATCGCCCAGGATTTTGGCGATCCATGAGATGCGGTTCCCCAGCCGGAACGGTAATAGCCGTTATAGCTGAAGCCAATTTCATCCTTCACAAACTTACTGAAATCTTTCATCGTCATTGCGCTATAAATAGACTCGCCATTTGCCACAGGTTGTTCATTCTTCACCAGAACCGCAGTCGGTTTTTCAGCGCCGCCGGAAGGTGCAGGAGCGCTTACCACTGGCTGAGCCGCACTATTTTTATTTCCACCTGGCAGTGTATTTGCGATCCATATTTGATTTCTTGCTTTCTCTTCATCTTTATATTTTTTAAGTTCTATCTGCGTATCCTTAAGCGCCTTTTCCAGAAGTTCGAGACGCTGTTCGACAGTCAGCGATCCCGCCATAGCATGAGTTGTATAAGCAATCGGCGCCATAAAAACCATTGCAGATGTAATTATATTTCTTTTAAGCATAAGTTCCCTTTATATAAATATTAGTGCACACTGAATATCATGATAAATAATAACCACCATGAGAGTGCTTTTTATTTTTCCATCAAAAAGTAGTTTACTCCAAAAAAAAGAACACCCTCCTGGCTAAAAAAATAAATAATTAAAATCATCACTATTATTTTTCAATACTGGAGTAGTCAGATTGAATTAAATTAATGTCGTCAAAAGATGATTCGGTAATACCAACAAAGCCCGGTGAGTGAAGCAGACCCGGTGACATTTTTTCTATGTATCGCTTTCGCGGATGGATATTTCCAGCGCAGCACTGACCTGAGCCAGAATGGCAGGCGTCATCAACGGCAGCATCGTATCATGACCGAACACGGTGAATTTATTTTTTCAGCTAATACCTTCATGGTTTCCCTCGAATATCCTTTCATTAAAGCAAAAAAAATCTGAAGAAAACCACCTGTATAACACAGAGGAGATTTTCTTCAGGTTTTGCCCGCGCGGCGGTAACAATCCCATAAAACCGCTGATGGTGATTATTTGGCAAAAAAAAACCTGACATCACCAGGATAACGGTGATGCCAGGTTTTGCCTGCTTACGCAGTAACAATCCAAAGTATTTATTCGAGCCTGATAACGACAAATCACCCGATTAATGAACCATATTGTTACGCGATAAAAGTCAAAGTACAATTGGTGACATTGTTATTTGTGACGACAATCCCACTGGTTCTTATTAATCAAAATACGACGGTCATAAATGATAACTAATTCTGATATATCCTTTTATCAGAATTAGTTTCTGTGATTTATTACTCCTTCGGATCTTTACCCGCCAGTAGCTTATCCAGCTCGTCTCCGCCAACATGACGGAAATCCTGGCCTTTCACGAAGTAGAAAATATATTCGCAAATATTCTGGCAACGGTCGCCGATACGCTCGATAGAACGGGCGCAGAACAGCGCAGTCAGCACGCTTGGAATCGTACGTGAATCTTCCATCATATAGGTCATCAGCTGACGCACGATGCCCTCATATTCCTGATCCACCTTCTTATCTTCGCGATAGATACGCACAGCCTCGTCAAGATCCATGCGAGCGAAGGCATCCAGCACGTCATGTAGCATCTGCACGGTATGACGCCCCAGTGATTCCAGGCTGACCAGCAGCGGCTGGTGCTGCTGGGAGAACTTCTCCAGCGCGGTGCGGCAAATTTTATCCGCCACATCACCAATACGTTCCAGCTCGGCGATAGTCTTGATAATCGCCATGACTAAACGCAGGTCGCTGGCGGTTGGCTGACGCTTGGCGATGATGCGCACGCAGGCTTCATCAATAGCCACTTCCATCATGTTGACCTGCTTATCGCCGTCAATCACGCGTTTTGCCAGATCGCTGTCCTGATTGTGCATCGCCGTGATCGCATCAGACAGCTGCTGTTCCACCAGCCCACCCATGGTCAACACCTGGGTGCGGATATACTCCAGTTCTGCATTGAACTGGCCGGAAATATGTTTGTTAAGATTTAGGTTGTCCATGGTGTCTCCTGAATGCCCAACGGGTTAGTTCCTGTGAAAGCAGAAGGGCAATCAACCGTAGCGGCCAGTAATATAATCTTCAGTTTGTTTCTTCGCGGGCTTAGTAAACAGATCGTCCGTGTTACTGAATTCAATCAACTCGCCAAGATACATAAATGCCGTATGGTCTGAACAACGCGCAGCCTGCTGCATGTTGTGGGTAACGATAACGACGGTGTAATCCTGTTTCAGTTCGGTGATCAGCTCTTCAATGCGCCCGGTGGAGATCGGGTCCAGCGCTGAACACGGCTCATCCAGTAACAGCACTTCCGGGCGGATCGCGATGCCGCGCGCGATGCACAGACGCTGCTGCTGGCCGCCGGAGAGAGAATAGCCGCTCTGATGCAGTTTATCTTTGGTTTCGTTCCATAATGCGGCTTTGGTCAAGGCCCACTGCACGCGCTCGTCCATATCGGCGCGCGACAGCTTTTCAAACAGGCGAACGCCAAAGGCGATATTGTCATAAATCGACATCGGGAACGGCGTCGGTTTCTGGAATACCATGCCGACTTTGGCACGCAGCAGAGCGATATCCTGGGTATTGGTCAGAATATTATCGCCATCCAGCAGGATTTCACCTTCCGCGCGCTGCTCCGGGTAGAGCTCGAACATTTTGTTGAACGTCCGCAACAGGGTCGATTTACCGCATCCTGACGGGCCGATAAACGCCGTAACCTGGTTTTTAGTGATATCCAGGTTGATGTTTTTCAGGGCATGGAATTTTCCGTAGTAGAAGTTCAGATTACGAACTGAAAGTTTACCCGGGGTCGCATTCGCCATACTCATCAATCTCTTCCTCATTCGGCGCCGCATTTCGCCGCGCCGCAAAAATTAACCGTGTTTATTCTTCGCGAAAACCACGCGCGCCAGAATGTTCAGCAGCAATACGCACAGGGTGATAAGCAGTACCCCGGCCCATGCCAGTTGCTGCCACTCCGCGAACGGACTCATGGCAAATTTGAAAATGGTCACCGGCAGATTGGCAATCGGCTGCATCATATCGGTACTCCAGAACTGGTTGGAGAGCGCGGTAAACAGCAGCGGCGCCGTTTCCCCGGCGATACGTGCAATAGCCAACAGGATCCCCGTCATGATGCCGGAAACCGAGGCCTTCAGGGTGATCGCTGAAATCATTTTCCACTTCGGCGTACCCAGCGCATAGGCCGCTTCACGCAGGCTGTCCGGCACCAGTTTCAGCATATTCTCGGTGGTACGAATCACGATAGGCACCTGCAACAGCGCCAGGGCGATAACCCCAGCCCAGCCGGAAAAGTGCTGCATCTGCGCAACCACGATGGTGTAGACGAACAGGCCCACCACGATAGATGGTGCGGAAAGCAGAATATCGTTAATAAACCGAATCACTTCCGCCAGCACCGACTTACGCCCGTATTCCGCCAGATAAATGCCCGCCATAATACCTAGCGGTGTGCCGAAAATCGTCGACCACAGAATCAACAGGCCGCTACCGGCGAGGGCATTCGCCAGACCACCGCCCGCGGTGTTCGGCGGTGGCGTCATTTCAGTGAACAACGCCAGCGACATCCCATCGAAGCCGCGCGTAATGGTGGCCATCAGGATCCACACCAGCCAGAACAGACCAAACGCCATCGTCGCCATGGAAAGCGTCAGAGCGATACGATTCTTCAGCCGGCGTTTGGCCTGCATTTTACGACGGGACTCGGCCAGCTCAGCGGTGGTTTGCAATTCGATCGTTGCCATTAGCGTGCCCCCTCATTCTTAGAGAGGCGCATAATCATGAGTTTCGATGCTGCCAGAACAATAAAAGTGATAACGAACAGAATCAGACCCAGCTCCATCAGCGCCGCCACGTGCAGGCCGGTTTCCGCTTCGGCAAACTCATTTGCCAGGGCAGAAGTAATACTGTTCCCCGGCATATACAGCGAAGCGCTATCCAGCTGGTAGGTGTTGCCGATAATAAAGGTTACCGCCATGGTTTCTCCCAGCGCGCGCCCCAGACCGAGCATCACGCCGCCGATAACCCCGTTTTTGGTAAACGGCAGAACGATACGCCAGATGACCTCCCAGGTCGTACAGCCGATACCGTAGGCCGACTCTTTCATCATCACCGGCGTTTGTTCAAAGACATCGCGCATAACGGCGGCGATGTAAGGAATAATCATGATGGCCAGAATGACACCCGCAGCCAGAATCCCGATACCAAATGCCGGACCGGCAAACAGCGCCCCCACAAACGGAATCGTCGACAAGATATTGCCCACCGGCTCCTGGAAGTAAGTGGCAAAAAGCGGAGCAAAGATAAACAGGCCCCACATGCCGTAAACGATACTTGGGATGGCCGCTAGCAATTCAATGGCGATGCCAAGCGGGCGTTTCAGCCAGGCAGGAGAGAGCTCCGTCAGGAACAGCGCGATACCAAAACTCACCGGAACGGCGATCAGTAGCGCAATAAATGAAGTCACCAGCGTCCCGTAGATAGGCACCAGCGCACCGAAAATTTCGTTGGGCGCATCCCATTCTTTGGTCCACAAAAAGGAAAAACCAAACTTCTGAATGCTTGGCCATGAAGAGATGATCAGGGAAACGATGATGCCACCCAGCATCAATAGCACAATCAGCGCCGCCAGTTTGACCAGCACGCCGAAAATTATGTCACCCTTTTTCCCCGGAGGGTTAAATGCCGGCTTGGTTGCAGCCATAAATTACTCTTTCTGTTTGGGCCTGGAAGCGCGTATTTTACCGTGCCTCCAGGCTAACGTAATGCTATACCCTAAATAATTCGAGTGGCAGCAAGGCGGCAGGCTTGTGAATCCCCAGGAGCATAGATTCACTATGTGACTGGGGTAAGTCAGTGCAGCCAACGCAACTGCGGCTCGAAGTATGATGGGTATTTAGTACAGCGCTTTACCGCTGCTGTCTTTGACGTTGGTTTTCCATGCAGCGCGAACCTGCTCAACCACGCTTTCCGGCAGCGTTGCGTAATCCAGCGCGTTTGCTTCTTTACCGCCGTTTTTGTACGCCCAGTCGAAGAACTTCAGCACTTCAGCAGTCTGTTCTGGCTTGTTAGTCGCCTTATGCACCAGGATGAAGGTGGTTGAGGTGATCGGCCATGCCTTCTCGCCTTTCTGGTTCGTCAGATCCTGTGCGAAGGATTTACTCCAGTCGATACCTTTAGCCGCGTTAGCGAAGTTATCTTCAGTCGGGCTGACCGGCTTGCCATCTGCGGAAAGCAGTTTGGTGTAGGACAGGTTGTTCTGCTTAGCATAAGCGTATTCTACGTAGCCAATGGAACCCGGCAGACGTTGAACGAAAGCGGCGATACCGTCGTTACCTTTACCGCCCAGACCGGTCGGCCAGTTCACGGTAGAACCCGCACCAATCTTAGATTTCCACTCTTCGTTCACTTTCGTCAGGTAGCTGGTGAATACGAAGGAAGTACCGGAACCATCGGCGCGACGAACCACAGCGATATTCTGAGACGGCAGCTTCATCCCCGGGTTGAGTTTAGCAATCGCCTCGTCATCCCACTTTTTAATTTTGCCGAGGTAGATATCACCCAGAGTTTTACCGTCCAGAACCAGCTCACCCGACTTCACGCCAGGCAGGTTGATTGCCAGAACCACACCGCCAATCACAGTCGGGAACTGGAACAGACCTTCCTGAGCCAGTTTGTCATCGGACAGAGGAGCATCAGAAGCACCGAAATCAACGGTGTTAGCAATAATTTGTTTTACACCACCGGAAGAGCCAATGCCCTGGTAGTTTACTTTATTGCCGGTTTCTTTCTGATAGGTATCAGCCCATTTGGCATACACCGGTGCAGGGAAAGTTGCGCCCGCGCCAGTCAGGCTTGCAGCTGCAAATGCAGAGAAAGCGCTCATCGATAAGGTCGCGGCGACAACTGTTGCGACGGTGGTACGCATAACGTTCATAATGTCTCCTGCTGGATTCGTAAATCGTTGTTTCGAGGCTATGGTGAGCAAAATAGGACAAAGAGGTGACAGTAAAATGTACGAATTATTACAGTTTTATGACAACCCAAAAGACAGCGAACGGATGAAAATAAAAACAATATAAATCATAATATTAATTATTTAAGTAACCGCGGGATTACAGAAAAGTTTTCTTTTTATGACACTGAAAACCGGGGTCGAAGATGATGATTTGTCGTAAACCCGCGCAGCGGCATTTTTCACCAGGGTGATAAAAAGACGATCGCCGAAAAGAAAAAAGGGCCGCCGGATGGCAGCCCTTTGTCTGATGCATATCGGCTTATTCTACGGTGACCGATTTTGCAAGGTTACGCGGCTGGTCAACATCAGTGCCTTTAATCAGCGCAACGTGATAGGCCAGCAGCTGTAGTGGCACGGTGTAAAAGATTGGCGCAATCACCTCTTCAACATGCGGCATTTCAATAATGTGCATATTGTCGCTGCTGTTGAAACCTGCCTCGCCATCGGCAAAGACATACAGCTGGCCGCCACGCGCGCGAACTTCTTCAATGTTGGATTTCAGCTTCTCCAGCAATTCGTTATTCGGCGCAACGACGATCACCGGCATTTCGGCGTCAATCAGGGCGAGTGGACCGTGTTTCAGCTCACCGGCCGCGTAGGCTTCCGCGTGGATATAAGAGATCTCTTTGAGCTTCAGCGCCCCTTCCAGCGCGATCGGATACTGATCGCCACGGCCAAGGAACAGCGCATGGTGCTTATCGGAGA
>NZ_JBCNNS010000087.1:0-19103 GCF_039594335.1 Raoultella sp. | reverse complement strand
GCCTCGCTCTCTTTCACCAGCGCGAGGATCGCGCAGTCAAGCTTGCCGCTGTCCAGTTGGGCCAGCAGCTGATGCGTTTGCGCTTCATGCAGGTACATTTCCAGCTTTGGAAACGTCTGGTGCAGCATCGGTATAATTTGTGGTAACAGGTAAGGGCCAATCGTCGGAATCAGGCCAATATGCAGCGGCCCGGACATGGTCTCACCCTGTTGACTTGCCATTTCCTTGAGCACTTTGACTTCGCGTAACACGGTACGCGCCTGATCCACCAGCAACAGTCCGGCCTGGGTAAACAGCACCTTACGGCTGGTGCGCTCCAGCAACATGACCCCAAGTTCATCCTCCAGCTTGCGGATTTGTCCGCTAAGCGTGGGTTGGCTGACGTGGCAGGAGTCCGCCGCGCGTCGGAAGTGGCGGTGCTCGGCTAGCGCAACCAGGTATTCAAGATCGCGAATATTCATTATTCATCCTCCGTCGCCATGATAGTTCATGGCGATAGATAGCATAGCAACCAACGATTATCCCTATCAAGTTTTCTGTTCAATAATAAACCCAGAAACAAGGCGAAAGTCGGTAAATCACGATATCGCCTCAGCATATTCCCTGACAAAACAACTAAAGCCAACGTGAACTTTTGCGGACCTTGTGTCCGCTTTTTTTTGCATAAAAAAGCCCGGGTAGAGCCCGAGCCTGTTTTATCGCTTATCTCGTTAGTCTTACCCGCGAAAAGCGAAGATTTACGCCAGACGCCGTTTGGCGTCAGCAATCGCCTGGACAACCTGCTTCGGCGAGACGCCGCCTTTTGCCGAACGCTTATCCAGGCAAGACTGCAGCGACAGAACCGGATAGACATCGTCAGCAATCACGCCGCTAAACTTCTGCAGGTCGGCCAGCGCCAGATCTTCCAGTGGTTTGCTCTGGGCAATCGCTTCCACAACCGCTTCCCCAACGATATGGTGTGCTTCACGGAACGGTACACCTTTCGCAACCAGGTAATCCGCAAGTTCAGTCGCATTCGCATAACCTTGCTGCGCCGCCTCTTCACAACGCGGACGCTTAACCTGAATGCCATCCAGCACCAGCGTCGCCATATTCAGGCAATCGAGCCAGGTATCGAGCGCGTCGAACAGCCCTTCTTTGTCTTCCTGCATATCTTTGTTGTAAGCCAGCGGCAGGCCTTTCAACGTCATCATCATCCCGGTCAGCGCACCCTGCACGCGGCCACATTTTCCGCGGATAAGTTCGAGCGCATCCGGGTTCTTTTTCTGCGGCATCAGCGAAGAACCGGAGGTGACACGATCGGATAATTCAATAAAACCGGCTTCGCCCGTATTAAAGAAAATCAGGTCTTCGGCGAAACGCGACAGATGAACCATGCCAATCGACGCATCGGAGAGCAGTTCCAGCACATGGTCGCGATCGGATACGCTGTCCAGGCTATTGCGGGTCGCCGAAGCAAAACCCAGCCAGTCCGCCAACTGCTCACGATCGATATCATAGGCGGTACCCGCCAGCGCACCGCAGCCCAGAGGGCTGACGTCCAGACGCTTGAGGGTATCCTGCAAACGGCTTTCATCGCGCGCCAGCATCTCAACGTAGGCCAGACACCAGTGGGCGAACGTCACCGGTTGCGCACGCTGCAGATGGGTATAACCCGGCATCACGGCGTCCTGGTTATTCTGCGCCGTATCCACCAGCGCGCTTTGCAGCTGGCGATTCGCAGAGAGCAGCTCCGCGACCGTATCTTTACACCACAGCTTCAGATCGGTTGCGACCTGGTCGTTACGGCTACGCCCGGTATGCAATTTCTTACCCAACTGGCCCACTTTGTCGATCAGTTTACCTTCCACCCAGCTATGGATATCTTCGGCATCGCTTGCAAGAATTTGCTTCGGATTCGCCCGCACCTCTTCCAGCAGCACGCTGAGCGCCTCTTCCAGCTGCTGCTGCTCAGCGGCACTCAGCACGCCCACCGTCACCAGCGCTTTAGACCAGGCAACAGAGCCAACGATATCCTGCTCCGCCAGGCGGTAGTCGAAGCGCAAAGAGTCGTTGAACTGCTTGAACCGCTGATCTGCTGCCTGAGTAAAACGCCCGCCCCAAAGTGCCATAACCATTTCCTTACATTCGTTTAGTTCTGCCGGGTGACGCTTCGCTAACCCGACCTACAGTCTTGTAGGCCCGGCAAACAATACGCCGCCGGGCATAAAATATTAAGCCAGAATACGCGTGCCGATCGGCGTGCCATTAAACAATGCCGGCAGCTGTTCCGCGTGACGCCAGGAGGCGATATCCACTGGGCGTCCCAGCGCGCGCGCCGCATCCAGCGCGGCATTCACCTTCACGATCATGCCGTCAGTGATAATGCCTTGTTCGATCAGCTGCTCCGCCTTCGCCGCGGTCATCTCCGCGATACGCTGGCCTTTACCATCGAGAATACCGCTGACATCGGAAAGCAGAATCAGATCCGCGCCGAGGGTCGCCGCCAGCGCAGTGGCCGCCTGGTCAGCATTCACGTTCATCAGCTCTCCTTCATCGGTCACGCCGATCGAACTGACTACCGGCAGGTAGCCGCCGGCCAGCAGGGTGTTAATCAGCGCCGGCGATCCCGGCTGCGCCAGGCCAACGTGGCCCAGATCTTCATCAAGCTGAGTGACCTTCACGCTGTCACCATCGCCAAGGAACAGGCCAACGGACATAATATGGTGTTTCTTCGCCCATGCCAGCAGCGTCTTATTCGCGGTTCCCGCCAGCGCACCGGTAATAATGTCGATCTGATCCGCAGGCGTCACCCGCAGACCATTTTTCTTGTTCACCGGCAGGTTGAGCTGCTTCATCAGCTCATCCACCACACAGCCGCCGCCGTGAACAATAACCAGCGGACGATGATGCGTTTCACGATAATTGACCAGCGCGGTAAACAAACGCTCCAGCGCTTCTTCGCTGTCGAGTAAAACGCCGCCGAGTTTGATAATTAATGGGTTCATCATCACACCTTAAATAAGAGACTGCGTTTCAGCGAAGCCGAAACGAATATTCGCGCACTGTACTGCCTGTGCTGCCGCGCCTTTCAGCAGGTTATCTTCCGCAGCCACCACGATAATATGCTGGCCCTGAACCGCAAAACCGATATCACAGAATGGCAGACCTACGACGTTTTTCAATGCGGGCACGCTTTTATCGTATAAACGGACCAATGGCTTATCGGCATACGCCTGCTGGAACACCCTGGCAACCTGCTCTTTGCTGACGCCTGGCTTCAGGCGGCAGGTAATGGTTTCCAGAATCCCACGTTTAAAGTTGCCAAGATGAGGCGTAAAAATCACCTCTGCGCCCAGATGAGTCGAGATTTCCGGGTGGTGGCGATGGTTGAACACGCCATACGGCTGCAGGCTGACTTCACAGAAGCTATTGCCGATGGCCGCCTTACGACCCGCACCGCTGACGCCGCTGGTCGCGTTGATCACCGGCCACTGGGTAAGATCCAGCAGGTCCGCATCGATCAGCGGCTTCAGAGACAGCTGAGCCGCCGTCGGATAGCAGCCCGGTACGGCAACCAAATTCGCCTCTTTCAGTTTGTCGACGCTCCACTCAGCCAGACCATACACTGCCTGCTCAAGCAGAGCCGGATGCTGATGAGTAAAGCCGTAATATTTTTCGTAGAACGCAGCGTCGTTGACGCGGAAGGCGCCGGATAAGTCGAACACCACGCAGCCTGCGGCCAGGAACTGCGGCGCCAGGTCGTGACTCACTTCATGGGCGGTAGCGAGGAAGACAACATCCACCCCGTCGCTAAATTCGCTGATATCTGACATCGGCTGCAGCGGTAAATCCACAATGCCTTTCAGCTGCGGATGCAAATCGGAAATTAATTTCCCTGCATCATTGCTTTGCGCGGAGACCGTCAAAGCGGTTATGGTCATATGAGGATGGCGATTTATATAGGTCACTAGCTCTGCGCCGGCATAACCGCTGGCACCCACAATCAGCGTCTTCAACATCGGGGCTCTTCACCTTCTTACGTCATATTTGTCCAGGAAGCATTTATCTTCCTCACCCTGTTAAGCCGTAAGCACTTTCCCTACATTTTATGGGTTTTCTTACGCTCAACGATAATGTATTTTTATTCATAAATAATGCATGAATATTGATACTATCATGACTCGAGGTGTGTCAACAATGAAAAACAATTTACCCCCATTTATCGAGATTTACCGCGCATTGATCGCCACACCTTCCATCAGTGCAACCGAAGAGGCGCTGGATCAAAGTAATGAGACTTTAATCAATTTACTTGCCGGCTGGTTCCGCGAAATTGGCTTCAATGTCGAAGTGCAGCCGGTGCCGGATACGCGCAATAAATTCAATATGCTGGCCAGTAGCGGCCACGGCGCTGGCGGCCTGCTCCTTGCCGGACATACCGATACCGTTCCCTTTGATGACGGCCGCTGGACCCGCGATCCTTTCACCCTCACCGAGCACGAAAACAAACTGTACGGCCTCGGCACCGCCGACATGAAAGGTTTTTTTGCCTTTATTCTTGATGCCCTGCGCGATGTCAATGTGAGTCAGTTGAAAAAACCGCTCTACATCCTGGCGACCGCCGATGAAGAGACCAGCATGGCCGGCGCCCGTTACTTTGCCGAAACAACTCTGTTGCGCCCTGATTGCGCTATCATCGGCGAACCGACCTCTCTGCAGCCGGTACGCGCGCACAAAGGCCATATGTCCAACGCTATTCGTATCCAGGGACAGTCTGGACACTCCAGCGATCCGGCGCGTGGCGTCAACGCCATTGAGCTGATGCACGATGCTATTGGTCGCATCATGCAGTTGCGCGACTCGCTGAAAGAGCGCTATCACTACGATGCCTTCACTGTACCGTATCCGACGCTCAACCTCGGGGCTCTCCATGGCGGTGACGCGTCAAACCGCATCTGCGCCTGCTGCGAGTTGCATATGGATATTCGCCCGCTTCCGGGTATGACACTCAACGATCTTAACGGACTGCTGGATGAAGCACTGGCACCGGTTAGCGAGCGCTGGCCGGGCCGCCTGACCATCTCCGAGCTGCATCCGCCAATTCCAGGCTACGAATGTCCGCCAGACCACCGGCTGGTGCAGGTCGTTGAAAAACTACTCGGCGCACAAACTGAAGTTGTGAACTACTGTACCGAAGCCCCGTTTATCCAGACGCTCTGCCCGACGCTGGTTTTAGGTCCTGGCTCCATTAATCAGGCCCACCAACCGGATGAATATCTGGAAACCCGCTTTATCAAGCCAACCCGGGAGCTTATTACACAGGTTGTCCACCATTTCTGCTGGCACTAAAAGCCTGCGGATCCCGCCTCTTTTACTGGGGCGGGACGGTGATTCTGGTCACATTTTAATAAGCAACACTTATCAGACGACGTCTGAATTAAATTTCGTAAATTGCCGCCATTTATTCGTTTGCTGAAGCGATTTCGCAGCAATTGACGTGGGGGTTTTTACGTGGCTTTATAAAAGACGGCTGCTTATCCGCCGCTCAACGTTGCAGAGTGCCGGGTATAACAAAATAAAATGAGATGGGGTGTCTGGGGTAACATGAACGAACAATATTCCGCTTTGCGTAGTAATGTCAGTATGCTCGGTAAGGTGCTAGGCGATACCATCAAGGATGCTCTGGGAGAGAACATTCTTGATCGTGTCGAAACTATCCGTAAATTGTCCAAATCCTCTCGCGCCGGCAATGAAGCCAATCGCAAGGAATTGCTCACCACTCTGCAAAACTTGTCCAACGACGAGCTGCTGCCGGTAGCGCGCGCCTTCAGTCAGTTTCTGAACCTGGCCAATACCGCTGAGCAATACCACAGTATTTCGCCAAATGGCGAAGCGGCCAGCAATCCGGAAGTGATTGCCCGTACCCTGAGAAAGCTTAAAGAGCAGCCTCATCTCAGCGAAGACACCATTAAAAAAGCGGTAGAATCCCTCTCTCTGGAGCTGGTACTCACCGCTCACCCCACCGAGATCACCCGCCGTACGCTGATCCACAAAATGGTGGAAGTAAACAACTGCCTGAAGCAGCTTGATAACAAAGATATCGCTGACTACGAGCACCACCAGCTGATGCGCCGTCTGCGCCAGCTGATTGCCCAGTCATGGCATACAGATGAGATCCGTAAATACCGCCCGACACCGGTGGACGAAGCAAAATGGGGTTTTGCCGTTGTTGAAAACAGCCTGTGGGAAGGTGTTCCAAACTACCTGCGCGAGCTGAACGAACAGCTGGAAGAGAACCTCGGTTATCAGTTGCCGGTGGACTTCGTCCCGGTGCGCTTCACCTCCTGGATGGGCGGCGACCGCGATGGCAACCCGAATGTCACCGCCGATATTACCCGCCACGTGCTGCTGCTGAGCCGCTGGAAAGCAACCGACCTGTTCCTGAAAGATATTCAACTGCTGATTTCCGAACTGTCGATGGTCGAGTGTACCGATGAAGTGCGGGAGCTGGCTGGCCCGGAAGGCGAGCAGGAACCGTATCGTTATCTGATGAAAAAGATGCGTACCCAGCTGATGGAAACGCAGGCCTGGCTGGAAGCTCGCCTGAAAGGGCAGAAGCTGCCGAAACCTGCCGGCCTGATTACTCAGAACGAACAGCTGTGGGAGCCGCTTTACGCCTGCTATAAGTCACTGCAGTCCTGCGGCATGGGCATTATTGCCAACGGTGAACTGCTCGATACCCTGCGCCGCGTGAAATCGTTTGGCGTACCGCTGGTACGTATCGATATCCGCCAGGAAAGCACCCGCCATACCGAAGCGCTGGGGGAGATGACTCGTTATCTCGGTATCGGCGATTACGAAAGCTGGTCAGAAGCCGACAAACAGGCATTCCTGATCCGCGAACTAAACTCTAAACGTCCGCTGCTGCCGCGTCACTGGGAGCCAAGCAATGAAACCCGCGAAGTGCTCGACACCTGCAAAGTGATCGCCGAAGCGCCACGCGGATCTATCGCCGCCTACGTGATCTCCATGGCGAAGACCCCATCCGACGTGCTGGCGGTTCATCTGCTGCTGAAAGAGGCCGGTATCGGCTTCGCCTTGCCGGTTGCACCGCTGTTCGAAACCCTGGATGACCTGAACAACGCCAACGACGTCATGACCCAATTGCTGAATATCGACTGGTATCGCGGCTTTATCCAGGGCAAACAGATGGTCATGATTGGCTATTCTGACTCAGCAAAAGATGCCGGCGTGATGGCTGCTTCCTGGGCGCAATACCAGGCGCAGGATGCGTTGATCAAAACCTGCGAAAAAGCCGGTATTGAACTCACGCTGTTCCACGGCCGCGGGGGTTCTATCGGTCGCGGCGGCGCACCAGCGCACGCGGCGCTGCTTTCGCAGCCTCCGGGAAGTCTGAAAGGTGGCCTGCGCGTCACTGAACAGGGTGAGATGATCCGCTTTAAGTATGGTTTGCCGGAAGTCACTATCAGCAGCCTGTCGCTCTATACCAGCGCGATTCTGGAAGCCAACCTGCTTCCACCGCCGGAACCAAAAGCAGAGTGGCGCGATATCATGGCCGAGCTATCCGATGTCTCTTGTAAAATGTACCGTGGCTATGTACGTGAAAATAAAGATTTCGTGCCTTACTTCCGCTCCGCCACCCCGGAGCAGGAGTTAGGTAAACTGCCGTTAGGTTCGCGTCCGGCAAAACGTCGCCCAACCGGCGGTGTCGAATCGCTGCGCGCCATTCCGTGGATCTTCGCCTGGACACAGAACCGCCTGATGCTGCCCGCCTGGTTAGGTGCTGGCGCGGCGCTACAGAAAGTGGTCGAAGGGGGTAAGCAGAGTGAACTGGAAGCAATGTGCCGCGACTGGCCGTTCTTCTCCACCCGCCTCGGCATGCTGGAGATGGTCTTCTCGAAAGCTGACCTGTGGCTGGCGGAGTACTACGATCAGCGCCTGGTGAAATCGGAGCTGTGGACGCTGGGTAAAGAGCTACGCAAGCTGCTGTCTGCCGACATCAACGTCGTGCTGGCGATTGCTAACGACTCACATCTGATGGCCGATCTGCCATGGATCGCCGAGTCTATCCAACTGCGTAACATCTATACCGACCCACTGAACGTCCTGCAGGCTGAACTGCTGCACCGTTCGCGTCTGGCGGAAGCCGAAGGTAAAGAGCCGGATCCGCGCGTCGAACAAGCGCTGATGGTCACGATTGCGGGCGTTGCCGCAGGTATGCGCAACACGGGCTAATTTCTCAGCCGTTCCCGGTCACACTCTGTTTATCGGGAAAAAACCGGATAGCGCCTTATCCGGTTACGCTTTCCCCGGTCAGCATCACGTGACCGGGGATTTTTATTGATAACTGAAAACCACGTCTTGTGGGCGTGGTCAGCAACAGGTTTTGGCTCTGCCTTACTGTCATTGGATTTAAATCTTACAGAACTGGCAGAGGCTTTTTTTTAAGGATTTTGGTACGCCCCTATGGGGCGAAATCAATGCCGCCTTCTATGAAGGCGGATTTTTACTAGTGGTGCAGCATTTCGTCGACAATCTGCTCTTTATGCAGAGCATAGGGATAATATGTCGGCCAGTTATCCATTTCTTTCAGTAACGCCTCCTGCGAGTCATTGCCCATAAAGATGTGGAAATGTTGTGATTTGCGCGGTCCGATAATATGATCGCTGAACTGAACAAATTTCGGCGCTTTTGACTCCGCCTGCTGGCATTCGAACAGGTAACGCACCCCCTTCTTGCCGGAAACATAGGTCAGGATCTTATAGCCGGAATAGGTATATTTACAGGCATTAACAGTCTTGCCAACGTGGAACTCCATCATGTTATCTTCGATCCCAATCTGGTCCACATCGGTGGCATACCCTTTCTTGTAATATTCCCGATATTCCGCCACGCTCTTGCCGCCCGCTTTTTTGGCTTTTTGCTCCAGTACCGGATCCAAATCGCCATTCAGCAGATACGGATTCACCGACTGCCAGATCCCGTCCCAGTCGCTTAGCGCCCGATCTTTAACATCTGTATCGGCAAAAATACCCTCGCTGGCCTTAACCTCCGCCTCCGTTAACGCGGGGCCATGGCTATGGTGACCATGGGCAAAGGTCTGTGCACTGGCTAACAACATGCCAATACCCAGCGCAAGGGCAGAAATCTTTTTGGTCATCACTCTCTCCTGAGTTAACATTTGCAATAATGCGTTACGATATAACATATCACACATAATCTGCAATACTGTTCCTCCCTCTTTGCCCGCTGACTTTTACCCTTTCCTCGCTGTACGGTATGATAAAAACGTGGCGTCTTTTACGGAGCAAGAATGGATATCGATCTCAACCAACACATCGACGCTTTAATCAAAAACCCGGCAACGATCGGGCATATCCGCTTTACCAACGACAACCGCCCGGCTTCTGGTAACGTGGAGAAGGTTGATTTCCCACGCCTCGAAATCATTCTTGAAGGACAGCTTCACGATGCCGGTATCAAAGCCGATCCGCCCGTGCTGTCGCGGCACGACGTGCTGTTTATTCCCGCTGGCGGATGGCATTCTCCCCATTGGCAGTTATCCTGTACTGTCCTGAGTATTGTATTTGGCAAGCAGCAGATAGAGCTCACTCTGACGCGCTGGAACGGCAGTACGTTGAATGTTGAGGATAAGCTTCAGTTACCACGCCGCGGCCCCCGGACGGGCTCCTTCCTGCTTCAGGCGCTCAATGAGATGCAGATGCAACCGCAGGAACAACACACCGCGAGATTTATCGTTATCAGCTTGCTGAGCCATTGCGCCGATCTGCTTGGCAGCCAGGTGCAAACTGCCTCACGAAGTCAGGCGCTCTTTGAGGCGATCCGCAAATATATCGACGCTCACTTTGCCGGACCACTAACCCGCGAATCGGTGGCACAGCAATTTTATCTCTCGCCAAACTATCTCTCCCATCTGTTCCAGAAATGTGGACCCATGGGGTTTAACGAGTATCTGAATCACATCCGGCTTGAGCAGGCCCGTATGCTGTTAAAAGGTCACGACATGAAAATTAAAGATGTCGCTCACGCCTGTGGTTTTGTCGACAGCAACTATTTCTGCCGTCTGTTTCGCAAGAATACCGAGCGTTCCCCCTCCGAGTACCGCCGCCAGTACCACAGCCAGTTGACGGAGAAACCACGCTAAGCAGAAACTAGATTTTTGTAAGTAAGCCCCGCATTTTTATGATCATCCAGCCCGGATACGCCAGATATAGCTGGAAAACGTGATCTAAATCATCCTTACCCGCAATGCGTACATTTATCCAGTTTTTGGCAAATTTGTCATCTGGCGACCCGCCGAGGAGAAGCCGTATTCTTACCTCAACATCACTGAATTGAGCATTGAGGAAAGGCTATGAAACTCTATCTGGACACCGCGAACGTAGCAGAAGTTGAACGTTTGGCACGCATCTATCCGTTAGCCGGAGTGACCACCAACCCGAGCATTATCGCCGCAGGCAAAACGCCGATCTGGGATGTTCTCCCGCGCCTGCAAAAGGCCGTCGGTCCCGCTGGAACGCTGTTTGCCCAGACTATGAGCCGCGAGGCTGAGGGCATGGTGGCGGAAGCCAAACGGCTAAGTAACGCCGTTCCAGGCATCGTGGTTAAAATCCCGGTCACCGCTGAAGGCCTCGCCGCTATCAAATTACTGAAAAAAGAAGGTATCCCAACGCTGGGTACCGCGGTCTATAGCGCCGCGCAGGGGCTGCTGGCAGCGCTGGCGGGCGCAAAATATGTTGCCCCTTACGTCAACCGCGTCGATGCCCAGGGAGGGGACGGTATTCGCATGGTGCAGGAGTTGCAATCCCTGCTGGAGCAACACGCGCCAGGGAGCAAAGTGCTGGCCGCCAGCTTTAAAACTTCGCGTCAGGCGCTGGATTGCCTGCTGGCCGGCTGTGAAGCTATCACCCTTCCCTTAGATGTAGCGCAACAAATGCTCGGCACCCCCGCGGTAGAGTCAGCCATAGAGAAGTTTGAGCAAGACTGGAATAACGCTTTTGGTAATCTGAACCTGTAACCCGATTGTCGCGTCGCCAGAGGACGGTGCCACGATCAACCAGGAGGAATAGAAATGGATCGCATTATTCAATCCCCAGGCAAATATATTCAGGGCGCGAATGCTATCACCCGCCTTGGTAACTATCTCAAACCGCTGGCCGAACGCTGGCTCATTGTTGGCGACAAGTTTGTGCTGGGGTTTGCTGAAGAAAAGCTACGTAAAAGCCTGACCGATGCGGGTCTGGCTGCTGAAATCGTGCCGTTCGGCGGCGAATGCTCGCATAATGAAATCAATCGCTTGCGCGACATTGCTGGCTCTGCCCGCTGCAATGCCGTGCTGGGAATCGGCGGCGGAAAAACACTGGATACCGCAAAAGCATTAGCCCACTTTATGAATCTTCCGGTGGTGATTGCCCCGACAATTGCCTCAACAGACGCCCCCTGCAGCGCCCTCTCCGTTATCTATACCGACGAAGGCGAGTTTGACAGCTATCTGATGCTGCCGCGCAACCCGAACATGGTGATTGTCGATACGCAGATCGTCGCAGGCGCTCCGCCCCGCCTGCTGGCAGCGGGTATCGGCGATGCGCTGGCCACCTGGTTTGAAGCCCGCGCCTGTTCACGCAGCGGCGCCAGGACCATGGCCGGAGGCAAATGCACTCAGGCAGCGCTGGCACTGGCTGAACTGTGCTACAACACGCTGATTGAAGAAGGTGAAAAAGCGATGCTGGCGGCAGAGCAACACGTCGTCACGCCAGCGCTGGAGAAAGTGATCGAAGCCAACACCTATCTGAGCGGCGTTGGTTTTGAAAGCGGCGGGCTGGCAGCAGCGCACGCGATCCATAACGGCCTCACCGCCATTCCGGACGCGCATCACTACTATCACGGTGAAAAAGTCGCCTTCGGGACGCTGACGCAGCTGGTTCTGGAAAATGCTCCGGTGGAAGAGATTGAAACCGTCGCCGCGCTGTGTCACGGCGTTGGGCTGCCTGTCACCCTGGCACAGCTGGATATTAAAGGGGATATTCCCGGCAAAATGCGTACCGTCGCGCAAGCGGCCTGCGCAGAGGGAGAAACTATCCACAATATGCCCGGAGGCGCGACCGCTGATGAAGTCTACGCCGCGCTGCTGGTCGCCGATCAGTACGGCCAGCGTTTTCTGCATGAGTGGGAATAAAACAACATGGCCCTCGATGAGGGCCATTTTTTATACCGCCGGACGGACGCCCAGCGTGTGGCAGATGGCGTAGCTCATCTCAGCACGATTCAGCGTGTAGAAGTGGAAATCCTTCACCCCTTCGCGGCTTAAAATCTTCACCATGTCCATGGCGATGTTGGCCCCCACCAGCTGCCGGGTTTCGGCGTCATTGTCCAGACCTTCAAACATTTTCGCCATCCATGTCGGGATGCGCACGTTGGTCATGTCGGCAAATTTTTTCGCCTGTTTGAAGTTAGAAACCGGCAGGATGCCCGGAATAATTTCTACATCAATACCGGCGGACACACAGCGATCGCGGAAGCGCAGATAGCTTTCAACGTCAAAGAAGAACTGGGTAATCGCACGGTTAGCGCCCGCATCAACTTTCCGCTTCAGGTTCAGCAGATCTGCCTGTGCGCTTTTGGCTTCCGGGTGAACTTCAGGATAGGCCGCAACGGAGATATCAAAATCGCCAACCTCTTTCAGCAGCGTCACCAGATCCGCCGCATACATATCAGGCTTACCGCAACCCGGTGGCAGGTCGCCGCGCAGGGCAACGATGTGGCGAATACCGTTGTTCCAGTAGTCTTCGGCGATCGTGCGCAGTTCATCGCGGCTGGCGTCAATACAGGTCAGATGCGGTGCCGCTTCCAGACCAGTACGTTCCTTAATACCTTTAATGATGCTGTGGGTGCGATCGCGCTCGCCGGAGTTGGCGCCATAAGTCACCGAGACAAACTTTGGCTTCAGGCTGCTTAAGCGATCGATGGACTTCCATAAGGTTTGCTCCATTTCACTGGTACGCGGCGGGAAGAATTCAAAGGACACGTTAATCTGGCCCTGCACTTCTACCAGGCTCTGATTCAGGGCTTCCCGCTGATTGGCGTGAAAAAAGCTCATACCTTACCTCATCAATCGCATTTTATTGTTTGTTGTGCTGCGAACTTCTATACGTTTAGACGTCCAGATGTAAAAATGACGGAAAAGAGAGCAGGCGTCAATAGAAAAATAGGCATAAAGAGTGAGGAATATTCAGTGAAGATGAGATTAATTCATGTCGATTAACGTTAAGATAATGATTTCTCAATAAACGGCAGCAACCACGCACGCAAAGCCTCATCTTCCGATCGCGTCAGTAATCCCAGCGACAAGCGCAAGCGGGTCCCCTCCAGCGGATGAAATACCACCCCCTGACGCTGTATCGCGGCAAATGACGCCGGCAGCAAAATCATCCCTTCTCCACGCGCGATGCGCGCCAACAGGACGTCATGTTCAGCGGGCTCCTCCACATATGCCGGCACGTAGCCAAGACGCTCAAAAAGACGCCGGGTTGCGTCAAAAAAAACCGGATTACGTTCGCGCCTGAAC
The DNA here is from genome assembly GCF_039594335.1 of Raoultella sp. Classification (NCBI taxonomy): domain Bacteria; kingdom Pseudomonadati; phylum Pseudomonadota; class Gammaproteobacteria; order Enterobacterales; family Enterobacteriaceae; genus Klebsiella; species Raoultella sp. The sequence goes on along the minus strand of NZ_JBCNNS010000087.1, from coordinate 5,515 downwards.
CAAAACAGCGGCCGATGACTCAGGTTTTCTAAGAACAACCGGGGAATTGCGGATTCCGGCCATGAGGCAGGTAGCGCCGCAATCAGCGGTTCATGATAGGGCAAAGGAGAAAGCGTTAGCCCATCGACATCCAGCGGCAGCGCAACCAGCGCGGCGTTCAGCTTGCCTTTGCGCACCTGCTGAGCCAGGGCGGGCGAAGAGTGGCGAAGGAGGGAGAGCGCACTGACCTCGCGACCCAATGCCGATTCCAGAGACGCAAAAATACCCTGCTCAAAGGCTGTCGTCAGCCCCAGACGTAAGGGTTGCTGCTGGCCGTCGGACAGCTGACCTAGCGCACTCAGCGTCGTCTCCTGCAGCGCCAGAAGCGGACGAATCAGCTCCAGCACTCGCTCACCCTCTACAGTAAGAATCAGTCCTTTGGTATGGCGGACAAAGAGCGTCACACCCAGCAGCATTTCCAGATGGCGGATATGGCGGCTAAGCGGCGGCTGTGAGATGAACAACCGCTGCGCCGCCCGGCTGATATTATTCTCTTCCGCCACCACGGCAAAATAGCGCAGCAGGCGAATATCAAGAGTCTGTAAGCGTAAATTTGTCATACCTGAAAGGTATCACGAAAAGGGTATTACTCAAGTCTGATGAACGCCGCTAACCTTCCTTCCAACACACCATTATTATGAGGAAAGATCATGACATCAGAGCGTTATACCACCGGCCTGGACATGTTGCAGCGCGTTGACGGTAAAGGTGGCGAAGCCGTCGTCAAAAGCCTGCAGGCCATCGCTCCGGACTTTGCCAGCTACCTGATTGAATTCCCGTTTGGCGATATTTATGCCCGGCCGGGGCTCGATTTACGCAGTCGTGAAATCGCCACCATTGCCGCCTTAACCGCGCTGGGCAATGCTGCACCGCAGCTAAAAGTGCATATTGCCGCCGGATTGCATGTCGGTTTGTCGCAGGAGGAGATTATTGAAGTCATCATGCAGATGGCGGTGTATGCCGGATTCCCGGCGGCCTTAAATGGCCTGTTCGCCGCCAAAGAGGTCTTTGCGGCGCATTGATACCCCGAGACCAGACGCCGGTCAGGTCTCGGGCAGAGGAAGAATTACAGCAACTGCGCCAGACGGTTAATATCCGACTGAATGGCGCCAGCGGTCACATCGCGGCCAGCACCCGGACCGCGGATGACCAGCGGGTTATCGCGGTACCAGCGGCTCTCGATGGCAAAGACGTTATCGCACGGCAGCAGCGCCGCCAGCGGATGCTCCTCGCGAACAGCTTCAACACCAACCCGCGCTTTTCCGTTGGCATCAAAACGCGCCACGTAGCGCAGAACCAGCCCCAGCTCACGGGCGGCCTCCAGACGTTGCAGCATCTGTTCGTTCAGCTCTTCACCATTCTCAAAGAAGTGATCCACAGAGCCCTCTTCACAGTGCGCAGGCACCAGCGATTCCACGCGCACCTGATCGGGCTCGATATCATAACCGGCTTCGCGCGCAAGGATAACCAGCTTACGCATCACGTCTTTTCCCGCCAGATCAACGCGGGGATCCGGCTCCGTTAGCCCTTGCTGCCAGGCCTGATCGACCAGATCGGTAAACGGTACGGTGCCGTCAAACTGCAGGAACAGCCAGGAGAGCGTACCTGAGAAAATGCCGCTTAGCGCCAGAATGGTATCACCGCTGTCAATCAGGTCGCGCACGGTATGGTTCACCGGCAGACCCGCGCCAACGGTGGCGTTGTACAGCCAGTGACGGCCCGTTTTCTCGAACGCATCGTGAATCTGACGATATTTGTCGCTGCTGCTGGCACCGGCCAACTTATTCGCACTGATGACGTGGAAACCGTGGCTGGCAAAATCGAGGTACTGATCGGCCAGTTGCTCGCTGGCGGTTACGTCCAGCACCACTAAATCATCATAGGGATGAGCGCGCATCCACAGGAATAGCGACTCTTCATCCTGCTCAACCGCTTCATCGTTGAAAAAGGCCAACGCGCGGCTGGCATCCAGACCGTCGTAGTTAAGCAGGCTGCGGCGGCTGTCCACCACCCCGGCGAGGACAAACTCAAAACCGGTGCGGGCTGAGAGCGTGCTCTGTTCACGGGCAAACAGCTCCAGCCAACGCGAACCGATATTGCCTTTACCAAACAGGACCAGACCAATACGTTTTTCCGCCCTGAACAGGGACTGGTGCAGGCCCTGGATCAGGCTTTCCGTCGGGCCTGCGCGTAGCACCGCGACCAGACTAATTCCCTCTTCAGACTGCCAGGTAAACTCGACCGGCTGCCCTTTCAGTTGCTGCCAGAAACGGTGGCAGTGCAGCGGATTACGGCTGACGCCCGCCCCAACCATCGCCACCAGCGCCAGCTTCTGACGCAGACGCAGCTCGCCCGGCAGACCGGCTTCATCGAGCAGGCGCAGCGCGCTGTCGGCCACTTCCGAGGTGTAGCAGAACTGCAGCAGCTTACGATCAGCATGCACCCCCACCGCCAGCGGGCGCAACTGAGCCCGTTTAAAGATAAGATCCAGCTCCTTGTGCGCCAGCTTGAAATCCTGCCCGGCGGGCACCTGGAACTCAATCAGGCAGACGTCATCATGGCTGGTCACAATACGCGCGCCGGTCCCAGACGCCAGTACACGCTCAATACGTGTGGAGCCTTGCTCAGGCGTGTAGCTACAGCGGAGCTGCAGATCGATATCGCTCCCGGAGACCGGCTGAAGGGTACGGGCGTGCAGAACTGGAGCCGCCAGGCGCGCCAGCTCGCTGGCTTCATCCAGACGCAGCAGCGGCAGCAGGCACGCATCCTTCACCTTACGCGGATCCGCACTGTAGACCCCGGCCACATCGCTCCAGATAGTGACGCGAGACGCTCCGGCCAGGGCACCAATCTGGGTAGCAGAATAGTCAGAACCATTACGCCCCAGCAGAACGGTTTCCCCGGCGTTATTGCGCGAAATAAAACCGGTCACCACCAGACGTTTGTTGGGATGTTGCGCCATCAGCTGTTGCAGCAGTGGATAAGACAGACCTTCATCCACCTGCGGCTGTGCAGCACGCTCGGCGCGCAGGAAGCTGCGCGCGTCAAGCCATGCCGCTTCCAGTCCCAGTTGGTTGAGCACCGCTGCCATCAGACGTGCGGACCATACTTCGCCATGGCCGACCACTTCAGCGTATACCGCATCGGTCACGCCGCTATCCAGCAAGCCGGCGAGACGCTCAAGATCGTGAATAAAAGACGCGATCAGCGTATCCGCCGCTTCTGCCGACAGCAGGCTGGCGATCAGCTCCAGATGATAACGGCGCAGCGACTGCTGTACCTGATGCGCAGAAAGGCGATCGGTCTGGCTGAGCTTCAGCCAGCTAATCAGCTGGTTGGTGGTGCTGCCCGCGGCGGAGACAACCATCATGTCGCCGGCCTGCGAGTATTCTGTCATGATCCCCGCGACGCGCAGGTAACATTTCGCATCCGCTAAACTACTCCCACCAAATTTGTGCAGCTGACGACCCTTCGCCCCTGCCTGCGCATTCACACTCATGTTTATTCCTCGTTTGCCGCCCGGAAGCCATTTTCCAGGTCAGCAATTAAATCTTCACCATCTTCAATACCGGTCGAAATACGCAGAAGCGTTTCTGAAATCCCCGCCGCCGCGCGCGCCTCAGGCGCCATACCTGCATGGGTCATCGTCGCAGCGTGCGAAATCAGACTTTCTACGCCCCCCAGCGATTCGGCCAGCGTAAACAGCGATAATCCGCTCAGAAAACGACGCAGCGTCTGCTCATCGCCCTTCAGCTCAAAGCTTAACATCGCGCCAAAACCTTTTTGCTGACGGGCAGCAATCTCATGCCCCTGATTTTCCGGCAGAGACGGATGATACAGTTTTTTCACCAGCGGCTGGGTTTTCAGATAGTCGACAATCGCCAGCGCATTGCGCTGTGCAACTTCCATACGCGGAGAGAGCGTACGTAAACCACGCAGCAGCAGGTAGCTATCAAATGCGCTGCCGGTCACGCCGATATTATTCGCCCACCATGCCAGTTCGGTGACAACAGCCGGATCTTTTGCAATCACCACCCCGGCCACGACATCAGAATGTCCGTTCAGGTATTTTGTGCACGAATGCAGCACCAAATCGGCTCCTAGCGCCAGCGGATTTTGCAACGCCGGGCTCAGGAAGGTGTTATCCACCACGCTCACCGCACCTGCTTCACGAGCCAGCGTGCAGATTTTCGCAATATCCACCACGCGCAGCAATGGATTACTTGGACTTTCGACCAACACCAGCTTCGGTTTTTCAGACAATGCCGCGCTCAGCGCCTGCTCATCGTTCTGATCGACAAACAGTACTCGATAGCAGCCGCGCTTCGCGAGGCTATCAAACAGGCGATAGCTGCCGCCGTAGCAATCGTGAGGCGCTACCAGCAGATCGCCGGGCTTCAGGAATACGGTCGTCACCAGCAGAATCGCCGACATGCCGGTATTGGTCAGCACGGCACCCGCCCCTCCTTCCAGCTCCGCCAGCGCGCGCTGCACCACATCGCGGGTAGGGTTACCGCGGCGGGAGTAGTCGTGGGCACGAGGTTCATTAAAGTCGGTAAAATTGTAGGTACTGGAAAGGTGAATCGGTGGGACAACGCAACCGTATTGTTCGTCGTCATTTAAACCGCTACGCACTGCGATGGTGGCCTGTTTACGCGTCATTTGGGCAGTTCCTGGCTGAGTCGGTGAAAAGTCAGGCATCAGAGTAATCATTGTCACAATAGACGTCAATACATCTGGACATCTAAACTTCTTTGCGTATAGATTGAGCAAATAGAGAATAGCCGTTAAAATTATATGCATTAGCGCATATTTGCAGGGGCTTAGCGGGTGTCAGAACGCCCCCTCTCCGGTAAACTACGCGCAATTATGGCCCTGACCCAGTGTTCTGGCCCTTAACTTATGACTAGAGGATTAAAGGTATCTCATGGCTGAATGGAGCGGCGAATATATCAGCCCATACGCTGAGCACGGTAAGAAGAGTGAGCAAGTAAAAAAAATTACGGTATCCATTCCTCTGAAGGTGTTGAAGATCCTCACCGATGAACGCACGCGTCGTCAGGTCAACAACCTGCGCCACGCCACCAATAGCGAACTGCTGTGTGAAGCGTTCCTGCACGCATTTACCGGTCAACCGTTACCCAACGATGAAGACCTGCGTAAAGAGCGCAGCGATGAGATCCCGGAAGCGGCGAAACAGATTATGCGCGAGATGGGTATCGACCCGGATACGTGGGAATACTGAGGCAATAAAAAAGGGCGAAAGCGATCTTCCGCCCTTTTTAACGTCTCTGCCCCCTGAATCTGAATTCAGGGCATAACGACAAAAGTAAATAATCCACCTGCTACGCAGGTGGCTTTGACACAGCCCCCCTAAAAGGGGGCTTAAACACTCCCCTTCCAGTCCGGGCTGTATTTGTCTCTCTTCTTCCTCTTTGGCTACCTTGTCCTGGTACCGGACATATCGTCGCATTAT
>NZ_JBCNNS010000086.1:0-19175 GCF_039594335.1 Raoultella sp. | reverse complement strand
TCGGTGTCCATACGAGATGATACTGACAGCGATAGAATACGTGAGAAGCGGATTCATATCTGCTCATGCTATTTACTCCTTGATTTGCTGGTAACAAACCAGGGGCAGTATTTCGCATGGGCATTCTACGGACAAAGCCCCACATGAACGATCACCCCCCCCCATAGGAGGTGGTTTAGGGGTGACAAAAAAAGGGGCCATCAGGCCCCATGTTTATTTCGCTAAGCAACACTGCTTATATTTTTTACCGCTACCGCAAGGACAGGGATCGTTACGCCCGACCTTGACTTCATTGCGGATAGGTTGCTGCACGACTTCCGGCTCAGCATGCTCAGTCCAGTATTGGTACAACGAGAGCGCTGCCGGGCGGATATGCTCCACACTGGCGATAAACTCATCGACAGAAAGCGCCTCAACCGCCGTAAACTGCGCTTCCGTTCCGTGTAAAGCAATGCTGTCCAGCGCCGCCTGAGGATCTTCCGGCAGATCAGGCCAGTTTCCGAGAGCGACGCCGCGCATATAGCCGAAGCACCACTCCTCAACAATCGTCAACTCCTGACCTTCCTCCTCACGGGTTCCAAACAGCGGTTCAAACTGATCGGGATATTCGTCCAGACGTTCAGCGACATCGCTCATGTGCTGCAGAGTCAGGTTAACAAAGTGGTCACGCTCGCGGTCACTCGCCCAACGCGGTACATTGTCCGCACCGCCCCAGATTGCCAGCAGCCACTGAGCCGGTTCAATCTCTTTCGGGCCGGAGAGAATGGCCGTCAGCAGGCCGTCAAGCTCTGAGACATCAAGGATGGCACCCTCAGTGGCGTATTTCGACAGGATATCGTCCAGCCATTCAAGTTCGCTTTCGTTCAGGGGTCCGGTTTTCATAAACAGGCTCGTCGTGGTAGAAAAATGGCGCATACAGTAGCGGAAATGCCAGGAGAAAACCACCCGGCAACGTATTCAGCGAGCGTTAAATGTCTTTAATGATGTTGGCGCGCATCGTTTCGTATTCGCTCTCGGTAATGGTTCCGTCATCGAACATTTTTTTCGCCTGCGCAAGGCGCTCCCGGACATCATCGGCGGAAGAGAGCGGCGCACTCTGCCGGGCAGCGAGCGGGCTGTATTCGCTCTCTTGCTGGATGTCGCCATAGCGATTTGCTCCGTCGGTGCCGCGGGCAAACAGCAGCCAGACAGACAGCGCCAGCGCCGCCAGGCCTCCCGCTGCCGTTACCCATACCCAGGCAGCCGCCTCGCCGTTTTCAACGTTGGCGATAATGCCGATAAAGCCAACCAGCAGAACAGCATAGGGTGACAACAGCCACCAGCCTGATTTGTTCAAATCGTGCAGACGACGTACCGCAACCGCGATACCGGGGACAATAATGATCAGACCAAACAGCCCCCCACAATCGGAATCAATCCCAGTAAGGCCGAAAGCACAAAGTTGGCAACGGTAAAAACCACATATTCCCTGCGCGCTGAGCGCCCGCGAAAGGTGGCATATTTGCGGAAGCAATCACCGTAGCTTTCAAGCAATGTAGCCATAAGCTCCCTCTTTTAAATTGTTTTTATTGCCATAACGGCATTCCGTTCCCAAAGGACAATCTTCCGGCGAACCGGAGCGCTATTTTACCGCAATTTGGCAGTGCCACGCCTGAGAAAAATAGGGGGAACCGCTGAATACCGGTACTCCCCGGCAGGGTGGCGGAAGGCGGCGGACTCACGAACAAATATCCCCGCCACCGCGGGTTGTGGGCCGGGTTCCTGAATCCAGGCGCAAAGCGGGTTATCGGCTTTTGCTGCGTTGTAATCGACGCAGACAACACGATCGCTCAAGGTGTTAGGTTCGCCGGATAAGGTATAGTGACCGATTACCACCGGAATATCTGTTCTGTCCAGGCCAGCCTGCGCCAGGGGAATATCCGGAATCCGGTTGACCATTTCCGGCTGAACCTGCGCTATCTGGCGATAGGTTTTCGCATCATCCCGCCACCAGCGTACGCGAATATGGTGGCGCTCGACGCCCGTCTTATCGATGAAACTAAAACCCGCAGGTAATTTCAGTTCCGGTCCTTTAAGCACCATCTCGATCATCCGGAAAAGAGGATGCTGTTGATCAAAAGCATCGACCCAGCTTTCGGGTTTCAATCGATTCTGTTCATCCAGCCACGGCCGCAATCGGGCAATAGTCTTGTCTTCCCAGCAGGCATGTATCGCCCGAATATCGCCATAATCAACAAACAGCGGCAGCGTTTTAAACCAGTCGATCCAGAAATCATGCTGAGGGGTGTCTTCAACGACATCAGTCAGAAATGCCTGATGCTGACGGCGATTATTCGGTGAATGCGGCCGTAGCGGCTGAGCGCTATGCGGATGGCGCATTGCCCAGCCAACAGCGTTAAATTCATGATTGCCCATCAGACATATCGCCTGCCCCGATGCCACTTCCTCCCTCACCCGCTCCAGCACCGCCAGGTGGTTGATCCGCGTCCCAGGCTGATTATCAATCAGATCACCGACAAAGATCAGTATGCGTTCATCCCGCCGGTACAGAGCATCAAGGTGTTCCAGCAATGCGGAGAGCTTACGGTACTGACCATGGATATCGCCGATGAAGATTCTACGCCTCTCCGGCAGGTCAGGATGCAGCATATGAACACCTTTTTAGAGGAACAGAAGCATTGATAATATCAGTTTCAGTGGACGGTTCGCCGGGATTTTCACCCGGCGTAAAATTATCCCATCAGACGTCATCAGGAGGCGACCCGTTATGGCCGAAGAATGACGGTCGTCCCGTCAGCCTGTGAACTGTTCGACAAGACAATATTATCAAAGGGTAGATTTCAGAAATGAAAAAACCACCCGTAGGTGGTTTCACGACACTGCTTATTGCTTTGATTATTCTGCTTTTATCCCAATGGTACCCGGAGCGGGACTTGAACCCGCACAGCGCGAACGCCGAGGGATTTTAAATCCCTTGTGTCTACCGATTCCACCATCCGGGCTCGGGATGTAAAGTGGAGGCGCGTTCCGGAGTCGAACCGGACTAGACGGATTTGCAATCCGCTACATAACCGCTTTGCTAACGCGCCTTAATGCTTAAACACCCGCAACTGCCGATGTTTTTAATCTGGAGCGGGAAACGAGACTCGAACTCGCGACCCCGACCTTGGCAAGGTCGTGCTCTACCAACTGAGCTATTCCCGCATCATCAAGTAAATTTGCTAATCACTTGATTTTGCTATCGTCTGGCAAGCTGTGCTGCCGTTCGATGCGTTGCATTCTACTTACCTGGCGAAATGAGTCAACGATATTTTTTAAATCCCTGTGTCGTTTGCTGAAATTTGCGGCGAAACGATCACTGATCAAGCAAATCCCCGCGTGCGGCGTTCAAATACTGCAGCATAGACCACAGCGTCAGCACCGCTGCCACAAGGAACAGGGCGATTCCGGCCCATTCTACCCAGATGTTTGGTCGCCACAGCATCCACACCAGCGCCGTCATCTGCGCGGTCGTCTTTACTTTCCCGATCCAGGATACCGCCACGCTGCTGCGTTTGCCCAGTTCGGCCATCCACTCACGCAGCGCAGAAATAATAATTTCACGGGCGATCATGGTCGCCGCCGGCAGGGTTACCCACCAGGTGTGATAGTGCTCAACCACCAGCACCATCGCAATCGCCACCATCACTTTATCCGCAACCGGGTCAAGAAAGGCGCCGAAACGCGTGCTCTGATTCCAGCGGCGGGCCAAATAACCGTCAAACCAGTCGGTAACGGCTGCGATAAAAAAGATCAGAGCACAGGCAAAAGGTGCCCAGACGAAAGGCAGATAAAACGCCAGCACAAAGAACGGTATCAGGATGACGCGAAACAGAGTAAGCAATGTAGGGATATTAAATTGCATAGTGACAGGTAACTATTTGTTAGAAGTAAAAATTAGCCCTATGTTGCTACAGAGCCCCTAATGTTTCAACGAGTAGAAGATCTTTTCTGCCAGACCGTGAGATATACCCGGTACTTTGGCTATCTCCTCAACGCTGGCTTGCTGTAACCCTTGCAGTCCGCCCATATACTTCAGCAGCATCTGGCGGCGTTTCGGCCCTACCCCTTCGATAGTCTCCAGTGAACTGGTGCTTTTCACTTTTGCCCGTTTTTTACGATGCCCGGCAATGGCATGATCGTGGGATTCATCGCGAATATGTTGAATAACATGCAGCGCAGGCGAATCAGGCGGCAGGTTAAACCCCTCGCCTTCTGGTTCGAAGAATAACGTTTCCAGTCCGGCTTTACGGTCGCTACCTTTTGCCACCCCCAATAAGAGAGGATGCTGTTTATCCCATGGCACATCCAGCTCGGCAAACACGCTTTTCGCCTGCCCAAGCTGTCCTTTACCGCCGTCTATCAGGATAACGTCAGGAATCTTGCTCTCTTCTATCGCCTTACCGTAGCGACGGCGCAGAACCTGATTCATCGCCGCATAATCATCGCCCGGCGTAATGCCGGTAATATTGTAGCGTCGATACTCCGCGCGCAGTGGTCCGTTACTGTCGAACACCACACAGGAAGCCACCGTTTGTTCACCCATAGTATGGCTAATATCAAAGCATTCCATGCGTTTAACAGCCGGCAGTTTAAGTACGGTAGCCAACGCCTGCAGACGTTGTTGTATCGTCGACTGTTGGGAAAGGCGGGTCGTCAACGCCGTTGCCGCATTGGTTCGCGCCAGCTTCAGATAGCGGGCGCGGTCACCGCGCGGTTTCGTCTGGACGTTCACCCGACGCCCCGCCAGTTCGGAGAGCGAATCCGCCAGCAAGGTTTTATCGTCAAGATTAAAATCGAGCAGAATCTCTCCCGGCAGGGTACGCATCTGACTGCCCTGCAGGTAGAACTGGCCGACAAACGTTTCCACCACTTCGCCAGACTCCGTACCGCCGGGCACTTTCGGGAAATAGCTGCGGCTGCCGAGGACTTTTCCCTGACGGATAAACAGCACGTGGACGCAGGCCATGCCCGCATCAAAAGCGACGCCGATAACGTCGATGTCATCGCCGGTATTCGAGACGAACTGTTTCTCGGTCACCCGGCGTACGGCCTGAATCTGATCGCGAATGCGCGCGGCTTCTTCAAACTCCAGCGCCTGGCTGGCCTTCTCCATCCGGGCAATGAGCTGCGTCAGCACCTGATCATCTTTGCCCGCGAGGAAAAGCCGCACATATTCCACCTGCTGCGCGTACTCCTCTTCGCTCACCAGCCCTGAGACACAGGGCCCCAGGCAGCGGCCAATCTGATACTGCAGACACGGACGCGACCGGTTACGGTACACGCTATTCTCGCACTGGCGGACAGGGAAAATTTTTTGCAGCAGTGCAAGCGTCTCGCGAACCGCATAACCATTCGGGAAAGGACCGAAATACTGGCCCCTGGCGTGTTTCGCACCGCGGTGCATGGCCAGCCGCGGGTGGGTATCGCCGCTAAGGAAAATAAAGGGATAGGATTTGTCATCACGCAGCAGCACGTTATAACGTGGCTGATACAGCTTGATGTAATTGTGTTCCAGCAGCAGTGCTTCCGTTTCCGTATGGGTTACGGTCACGTCGATTTGCGCAATCTGTGCCACCAGCGCTTCAGTTTTACGCGAAGCCAGATTGCTCCGAAAATAGCTGCTCAGCCTTTTTTTCAGATCTTTTGCTTTGCCAACATAGATGACAGTACCGCCAGCATCATACATGCGATAGACGCCCGGCTGGCTGGTTACCGTTTTCAGGAAAGCTTTTGCGTCAAAAACATCACTCACTGACTTGCTAACGACTCCGCATTGCACAGACCATGACGAATGGCCAGGTGGGTCAACTCGACATCACCGTGGATGTTTAATTTATTGAACATCCGGTAGCGATAGCTGTTCACGGTTTTAGGACTCAGATTCAACTGTTCTGAGATCTCATTCACCTTCTGACCCTTGGTGATCATCAGCATAATCTGCAATTCGCGTTCAGACAAACTGGCAAAAGGGGATTCTGTCTTTTCTGGTTCAATCTGGCTAAGCGCCATTTGCTGCGCGATATCGGAAGCAATATAACGTTGGCCAGACGCCACGCAGCGAATGGCATTCACCACTTCCTGCGGCGCAGCACCTTTACTCAGATAGCCTGCGGCACCAGCCTGCATTACTTTTGCTGGCAGCGGATTTTCAGTATGCACGGTGAGCATAATCACTTTGGTATCAACAATGGAACGCGCAATCTTACGCGTGGCTTCCAGACCTCCAATTCCTGGCATGTTCATGTCCATCAGAACAACATCAACGGAATTGGCGCGACACCATTTCACGGCATCCTCGCCGCAGCAGGACTCACCGACAACTTTAATCCCTTTTATATCTTCCAGAATGCGTCGTATCCCTGCGCGCACTAGCTCGTGGTCATCAACAAGAAGGACGTTGATCAAAGGAATAATCTCCAGAATTAGGGATAACGCTACGGATAGCTTATCTCATACATATTACCGGGTTTTCTCGTCACTTTAAAAGCCAAAAAAATGCCCTACGGAAAGTTTCTTCCCCGGATATGTCAATTTGTCTGCACAGCAAGTGGAAACTTATAGATAACAGTAAGTTATATTACGCTTCATTTTTAACATTTACCCTACAAAAACACCGCATGACGCGGCTATACCGCATTGCTAAATAGGAAACAAAATATGTAACAATAATTAACTATGAAAACACAGCCCCGCAAAATTAACCGGCGACGCGTGTGCAGAGTATGTATTATTCAGGCAATGAATCAGCCTACACCTCTGATGAGAGAACATAAATTACGCTCTCCTTTTTTTCCCGGCGCTTGTGGTATACTGCGCCGCCTTAACATTTAGTATTGCGCAAAAGCGCCGATAGCAAACGAGGATATCGATGAGCACTCCAGATTTTTCCACTGCAGAAAATAATCAAGAACTGGCACAGGAAGTGACCTGCCTGAAAACGCTGCTGACGCTGATGCTCCAGGCAATGGGCCAGGCGGATGCAGGTCGTGTGATTATTAAAATGGAAAAACAGATCACGCAGATGGAAGATGAGGCTCAGGCTGCCGTATTCTCCAGCACCGTTAAGCAAATTAAACAAGCTTACCGCCAGTAACAGTCAACCGGCTGTGTACAGCACAGCCGGTCCCCCACGTCTGACACGCAGAACGCCCTACCCGCTCAAATTAAACCCGTCGCCACCGCGTAACAGGCGATTTGCGTTTTATTTGGCGCATTGAATTTGCGTTGCATATTTTTTTGATGGAAATTAACCGTATTTTCTGAGATGGAAAGAATAATCGCCACTTCAGCCGATGTTTTTCCCTCTGCCGTCCATTTCAATATTTCCAGTTCGCGACGACTAAACTTCATTTCCGGCGGCATGACCATCGCATCTTCCAGTCGCAATAACGTCAGCAGGCTCAACTCGGTCAGCATTCTTAAGCGCATCTCCTGCTCATCTTCATCAAAAGGACCTGCGCTAAGACTCTGGCCGGAGACGGACAGAAACCCCTGAGCATGATTAGGCAAAATCAAACACTGGGTAACCCCTTTGTTCAACCCGTGGTCGCGCGCGCCATCCCACAATTCGGGCGTATCGCGGAAAAGCCTGTCATCCCACGGCAGATGACCGCGAAGAAAGTTTTCGGGACGCAATACCGGATCGATAGCAAAATAATTCTCAGCCTGGTAGTGTGTCATCCACGCCTGTGGATAGGTCGATTGCAGCGTAATCCTGGGCCGGGTAAAAGGTACAGGATGACGTACGCAAAGCGCAAAATAGTCATATTCCAGCCTTTCTGTTTGTTGTTGCAGGAGATTATAAACTTCGTCTCCCATCGTGATTGACTGAAATTGTTGCAGCATTTCCCGCCGCCAGCTGAAAAAATCATTGTCCCTCATAACCGAGCAAATAACTCCTGAGTAATAATCATTATTAGAAATACAGAAAACTAACACATAAATCTTATTTATATGTATAAAATATCGTATACATCGCACTTATTAGGCCGTGACTGGTACTCTTCACCCGTGACAGGAGAAAAGTATGTCGGATCCTTTGTCGCTGACCACCATATATTCCCGGCTATGGCAGGCCTTTAGTTTCAACCCAGCCCCGGAAGTCGAATTTACCCAGCCGGGAGCGCTACGTTCCTGCTTTGCCGTCACCGATTTTGCCTCCGCCTCTATCGCCGTTGTGGGCGGGTTGCTGGCACAACTCTCAGGTACCTCCTCGTTGATCAGGGTCGACCGGCGCCTCGCTTCTTATTGGTTTCATCATAGCCTGTATCCTGTAAACCGGCCGCCCCAGTCGCTTTGGGATCCGCTGGCCGGTGACTACCCGACACAGGAGGGCTGGATCCGTTTGCATACCAACGCGGCCCACCACCGGCGGGCCATGGCGCACGTTTTGGGTGAACACGACTCGCGCGCGTCTCTGGCGTCAGCGGTACGCCAGTGGCAGGCTGAAGCGCTTTAGCATGCGGTCATCGAAGCCGGCGGTTGTGCAGCGGCAATGCGCAGCGCCCGACAATGGCAGGCGCACCCGCAGGGAGTGGCGGTCAGTCAGGAACCGCTGCTCATCGAAGCCCCTTTACCGCCTGGCCCACCCGTCAACTGGCGTCTGTCTCGCAGCAGGCCACTGCTCGACATTCGGGTGCTCGATCTGACGCGAATTATTGCCGGACCGGTGGCTACACGCCTGCTCGCCGGTCTCGGTGCGCAGGTGCTACGGATCGATCCGCCTGACTGGCATGAGCCGACGCTCGAAGAGGAAATCACCCCCGGCAAGCGCTGCGCACGGCTGAATATAAAAACAGCGAAAGATAAGCAACGTTTAATAGATTTGCTCTGCCAGGCTGACGTTATCGTACACGGTTACCGTGCCGATGCGCTGGATGCCCTGGGATTCGATAGCGAGACGCGGGCGCAACTCAGACCCGGGCTGGTCGATGTCTCGCTGAATGCCTGGGGATGGAGTGGCCCGTGGCGCAACCGTCGCGGGTTTGACAGTCTGGTGCAGATGGCCTGCGGGATTGCCGCCGCCGGTCAACAGTGGCGCCAGGCGGATAAACCGGTACCGCTGCCGGTTCAGGCTCTGGACCATGCCTGCGGCTATTTAATGGCTGCCGCGGTACTCAAAGGTCTTTATCGCCGTGCCACCTGCGCTGAGGGTTACCGCGCGCGCCTGTCGCTGGCTCGCGTGGCGGCATGTTTGATGCAGTATCCCACGCCAGAAAGTCCCATCCCTTTTCGGGAACCGCAGCGGGGCGATTTCCAGCCGGCGATGGAGTGGTCGGTTTTCGGCCTGGGCGAGCGTCTGCGCTTTCCGTTACAGCTGGCAGGAACACCGGTGGTCTGGTCGCGGCCGCCCTCGCCTCTGGGAACGGCCGCCGCACGCTGGTAAACATTACTGCATCAGAAATTTTTCAAGGAACTGGCGGGTGCGCGGCTGCTGTGGGTTGGCAAACAGCGCTTTCGCCTCCCCCTGTTCGACGATACGCCCCTGGTCCATAAAAATAGCGCGGTCCGCGACATCGCGGGCAAAGCTCATTTCATGAGTCACGATGACCATCGTGCGCTTCTCCTGCGCCAGTTGGCGAATAGTGTTAAGCACCTCGCCAACCAACTCAGGATCGAGAGCCGATGTTGGCTCATCAAACAAAATGACATCCGGGCGCATCGCCAGCGCTCGTGCAATGGCCACACGCTGCTGCTGACCGCCGGACAGACGACGGGGATAGCTGTTTTCTTTGCCGCTCAACCCCACTTTCGCCAACAGTTCCCGGGCGCGAACAATGGATTCGTTTTTATCCTCCCCCTTGACGATAACCGGCCCTTCAATGATATTTTCCAGTACCGTACGATGCGGGAACAGGTTGAAATTCTGGAACACAAAACCCACATGCTGGCGCAGACGGCGAATCAACCCTTTTTGCTGACTGAAACTGCGTGCGGTATCAATCGTCACATCGCCCACCCGAATGGTCCCGCTTTCCGGTTGTTCCAGCAGATTAATACTGCGCAGCAGCGTCGTTTTACCGGACCCGCTGGGGCCGATGATCGCCACCACTTCCCCCTCCTGCACACTGAGGTCGATACCGTGCAGTACCGTTTGGCCGTGGAATTTTTTCACCAGGTTGTTGACTTCAATGGCACTCATTTTGGATCACGCTCCTGGCGATTCAACTGGTTTTCAAAATAGTTCTGCAACGAGGACAACACTGTCGCCATCACCCAGTAAATCAGCGATGCGGCGAGATACATAGTGAACACTTCGAGGGTGCGCGAGGTAATCAGCTGCGCCTGACGGAACAGTTCCGGAACCTGAATGGTGGCCGCCAGCGAGGTATCTTTTACCAGGCTGATAAAACTGTTGGATAGCGGCGGCAACGCCACGCGCGCAGCCTGCGGCAAAATCGCCCGACGTAGGGTTTGCCATGGCGTCATACCGATACTGGCCGCCGCTTCCCACTGACCCTTGTCAATCGAGGTAATCGCCGCACGCAGCGTTTCCGCCGCGTAGGCCGCGGTATTCAGCGACAGGCCAATCATCGCCGCCGGGATCGGGTCGAGCTCAATACCAAACTGCGGCAAACCGTAATAGATCATAAACAGCTGGGCAATCAGCGGGGTACCGCGGAAAATGGAGATATACATTCTCGCCAGCCATTTCACCGGCCACAGAGGCGACATCCGCATCAAAGCGAGGATAAAGGCCAGCACCAGGCCAAAGAACATACCGCCGATGCTCAGCTGTAAAGTAAACACCGCGCCTTTTAGCAGATAAGGCGCGGAATCGATAACCAGTTGGATACTCTCTTGCATTCTGTATGTTCTGCTTTAGATATGGGGATGATAGGCAAACAGCGCCGGCGCTCCACCCGTGTGGATAAATAAAATCGGCCCTTCATCCTTAAAGCGCTTCTGATTAATGCCGTCAATCAACCCGGCCATCGCTTTGCCGGTATAAACCGGATCCAACAGAATACCTTCCAGCTGCGCCAGCAGCTTCACTGCGTCCATTCCTTCGTCGTTCGGCATGCCATATCCCGGCGCAAAATAATCATCCCACAGCTGAATCTCCGCATTGGCCTGAAGCTCCAGGCTGCTCGCCACCGCCTGCTGAAGCGCAACGACCTTCGGCAACTGATCCGCCGCCTTGCGTGAGACGGTGACGCCAATCAGCTCAGCCGATGGCATCAGCTGTTCCAGTCCTACGGCCAGCCCGGCATGGGTACCCGCACTGCCGGATGCGACCACGATGGAAGAGAGCTCAACGGCGCCTTCGCACTGTTGGGCGATTTCGAGGGCACTTTCCACATAGCCCAGCGCGCCAAGCGCATTTGAGCCTCCCACCGGAATGACATAGGGCCGATAGCCCTGCGCTTCAATGCGGGTTGCCAGTTCTTCCAGCTGAACATTGGGTTGGGTCAGCGCATCGCACATCTCAACCTGGGCATTAAACAGATCCAGCAGCAGGCGGTTACCGTTGGTCAAATAGTTCCCGGCGCGAGTGCCAATGGGGTTTTCCAACAGCGCAACGCAGTGCAGACCCAGTTTTGCGGCCACCGCCGCCGTTTGACGAACGTGGTTCGACTGAATCGCGCCGGCGGTAATTAAAGTATCCGCACCTTCACGCAGCGCATCTGCCGCCAGAAACTCCAGCTTACGCAACTTATTGCCGCCCATCGCCAGCGGGGTCACGTCGTCACGTTTAATAAAAATCTCGCGGCCCAGATGGTCGGACAGACGCGGTAGATATTCCAGCGGCGTCGGTGCGCCAATCAATTCCAGGCGCGGGAAGCGCGTTAAATTTTGCAATGACATGGTACCTCCTGACTCAGTTATCTTTATTATGCACACACCGGCGTGCGAAATAAAAAAAGGCGCTATCAATAGCGCCTTTTTTCACCGCCAGCCGTTACTTCGTCACGTCAGCGCCAAACCATTTTTCCGAAAGCGCTTTCAGGCTGCCATCTTTTTGCATATCAGCAATAGCGCCATCAACCGCTTTCAGCAGATCTTCATTGCCTTTACGCAGCGCCACGCCAGACTCCTGACGGGAGAACGCTTCACCGGTCACCGCAAGGGTATTGCCGGTTTTCTTCACCAGATCCAGCGCCGCCAGGCGATCGACCAGAATCGCGTCAATACGACCAACGCGCAGATCCTGATATTTAGTCGGGTCATCATCATAGGTACGGATATCTACGCCCTGGACGTTCTGACGCAGCCACTCTTCGTAGTTAGTCCCCAGACCGACGCCGACTTTTTTGCCTTTCAGGTCAGCAGGGGTTTTGATCACGCCTTCGTTGCCTTTTTTCACCAGCGCCTGGATTCCCGACACCGTATAGGGGGTAGAGAAGTCATACTTTTTCTTACGCTGATCGGAAATAGTGACCTGGTTAATCACCACGTCAATACGTTTGGAATCGAGGGAAGCCAGCATGCCGTCCCATTTGGTCGGTTTCAGATCGGCCTTCACGCCCAGATGTTTTGCTAGCTCATTGGCAAAATCAACCTCGAAGCCGGTCAACTTACCGTCGTCGCCCTGAAAGCTAAACGGCGGATAGGTCCCTTCCAGGCCTACGCGCAGCGTCCCGCGCTCTTTAATCTGCCCCAGCAAATTTTCCGCAGCAAACGATTTTACGCTGACGCCGGCCATTAAAACGACAGCCATCGCGCCCATCAGCGCCTGACGACCCAGAAATGCTAATTTCATAGATGCCCCTGATAAATGATATTTTCCAGTAGTGTAAGATGTTTAGTGTCGCTCACCAACACCGATACGCTACATCTTATTCCGAAACATTATAAACCCAGCCATTTAGGGCATAGCGAAAAAGACAGCCAAAATTCATCGAATTTGCTGGAGATATCTCATACTGCAAAGGTCAGCTTGATGACGTCTGGAGCATGGAAGATGAAAAACCCCACGTTACTGCAGTGTTTTCACTGGTATTACCCCGCCGGCGGCGAGTTGTGGCGCGAGGTCGAAGCCCTGGCCCCGAATCTGAATGAAATTGGTATTAACATGATTTGGCTCCCTCCGGCTTACAAAGGAGCATCCGGCGGATACTCCGTCGGCTACGACAGCTACGATCTTTTTGACCTCGGCGAGTTCGACCAAAAAGGTTCCATTGCCACGAAATATGGTGATAAAGCGCAGCTCCTTGCCGCCATTGCGGCCCTTCGCCAGCACGATATTGCGGTTCTGCTTGATGTGGTGGTCAACCACAAAATGGGGGCAGATGAGAAAGAGCATATTCGTGTGCAGCGCGTCGATGAACAGGATCGGACGCAAATCGCTGAGGAAATTATCGAGTGCGAAGCCTGGACACGCTACACCTTCCCCGTCCGGGGCGGGCAGTATTCTCAGTTTATCTGGGACTACAAATGTTTCAGCGGCGTCGATCACATCGAAAATCCCGACGAGGACGGCGTTTTTAAAATTGTTAACGATTATACCGGCGAAGGCTGGAGCGATCAGGTCGACGATGAAATGGGTAATTTCGATTACCTGATGGGCGAGAATATCGATTTTCGTAATCATGCAGTTGCCGAAGAGCTGAAGTACTGGGCCCGCTGGGTTATGGAGCAAACTGGCTGCGACGGTTTCCGTCTCGATGCGGTGAAACATATTCCCGCGTGGTTTTATAAAACGTGGATCGACCACGTCCAGGAAGTGGCGGCAAAGCCGCTGTTTATCGTGGCGGAGTACTGGTCGCATGAAGTTGATAAGCTCCAGCAATATATCGAGCTCGTCGACGGTAAAACGATGCTGTTTGACGCCCCGCTGCAGATGAAGTTTCACGAAGCGTCACGCCAGGGGCACGACTACGATATGAGCCAGATTTTTAGCGGCACGCTGGTTGAAGCCGATCCGTTTCATGCCGTCACACTGGTGACCAACCATGACACTCAACCCTTGCAGGCGCTGGAAGCCCCCGTTGAGCCATGGTTCAAACCGCTGGCCTATGCGCTCATTCTGCTGCGCGAAAACGGCGTACCCTCGGTTTTTTATGCCGATCTCTTCGGCGCCAGCTATGAAGATACCGGCAGCGATGGCCAGACTTATTCCATTGAGATGCCGGTTATTGAACAGCTGCATGAACTTATTGACGCCCGCCAGCGTTTTGCCCACGGCGTCCAGACGCTGTGGTTCGATCATCCCAACTGTATTGCATTTAGCCGCAGCGGCACCGATGAGGATCCGGGATGCGTCGTTGTCTTGTCTAACGGCGATGAGGGAGAGAAGCTGCTGGCGCTGGGTGCTAACTATGGCAATAAGCGCTGGAAGGATTTTCTCGGCAATCGTCAGGAGGTGGTGGAAACCGACGACGAAGGCTGCGGTACCTTCACCTGTAACGGCGGAAGCGTCAGCGTTTGGGTCATTGAAGAGGTACTGTAGTTGTTGAAAGCACGCGGGCTGAACGTCGCCTCAGCCCGCACTGCATTAGTTCACGCTTTTCCCGGCAGCGGCTTTTTTCCACGCCTGCTCACACTCGGTGGTCAGGCGGTCCACGCGAGTCAGGGTCATACGATCGTATTGCAGCGTGTTACCTGAGCGCTCAACAGGATAAACATCGAGCCGCGAGGTGACATTGTAGATCTGCTCATCACGCCGCATTAATTTACCCGGCGTGGCGATGACGCGCTGCCACTGACGACAATCCAGAGTATCGCCATTTTTCGTCACAATCAGGCTGGCAATCGCGTCCGGGCTCATCATTTCACTCTGCGGACCTTTTGACTGCCAGTATCCCTCTAACCCGGCTGGCGCTGGCGCTTTGACGACGGTATCGTAATTATCAACCTGGACACATCCAGCCAGCATCAACAGCGCACCGGCAATCACTATCTTTTTCATCATCCATCCCACAAACCGATAAAAAAGTATTGTGGCATTAAAGCGTTAAGCCCGCCACCCCTCCCGCAAAGCCCCAGCAAACTTGCCAACATGAGTGGGCATAAAACACCACCGTCGTCCCCGGAGAAAAATGATCCCGGTCGCCGTCGCATTATTAATTAATAACGATAATGAAGAGCCGATGACAATATGCTGACTATTTACACAACCAACATAAGGAAAATCCTAAAAATATTTATTATTTGCCGTCTAGGTTATCTCGAAAAGAGGCAATTTTGCTTTTAATTCCCCCACATAACCAGGTCTCACATTACTTTGGGAGTATTCCTGGCAAATTATGGGCAATATTACGGAATAGTTTAGACTGTCTGATGGTTCCTGTGCAGAACCGGGTTTTTATTACCCACATAAATGGATTTCATCGCGCTTGTCGGCGAGGGATAAATTATCGTTACGTGTTGATTGAGGATGGGTCATGTCAACGATTATCATGGATTTGTGTAGCTATACCCGGTTGGGGTTGGCCGGGTATCTGACAAGCCGAGGGATAAAGAAGCGCGACATCAGCGAAGTACATTCTGTGGAATGCCTGAAAGAGGCCTGTGAATTCATGCGTCCGGCAGTGGTATTTATCAATGAAGATTGCTTTATTCATCATCCGGATAGCAATCAGCTTATCCGGCATATCATTACCCGATATCCTGGGACGTTATTTATTATCTTTATGTCGTTAGCTAACATTCATTTTGATCACTATCTGCTGGTGCGTAAGAATTTGCTTATTAGTTCCAAATCGCTGGCGCCAAAAGACCTTGATGAAATCCTGGGTAATCGCCTTAAATACGATAACTACAACAGCGCCCGTATCAATATTCCGACACTTTCACTAAGTCGTACCGAATCGAATATGTTGCAAATGTGGATGGCGGGCTATGGCACGGCGCAGATTTCAAGCCAAATGAACATTAAGGCGAAGACGGTCTCGTCGCATAAAGGGAATATTAAAAAGAAAATTCAGACCCACAATAAACAGGTGATTTACCACATCGTTCGCCTGGCGGAAAACATTACCAGCGGCATCCACGTTAACCTGCGCTGAACCAGGCGTAGGCAAAACTGGCGTCGGTGCCCTGCGCCAGTTCAGATGCCTCACGAACTAATCTTCTCTCTCAACAAAGATCCCGTCCGGATGCCCTTTTTCGTTAAAAAACCAGATCCCCAGCGGGTAGTCTTCCAGCGAAACCAGATACATTGTTCCTTCACTAAACGACTCTATTGCCAGAACTACCCCCGATCGACGTGGGCCACCGTCGGTCTTCACCGTGACACGATCGTTTACCTGCATAACTTATCTCCTCTATTTTGAGCCAGTGTAGAACAAAAAGCCCCGCAGTGCAGCGCTCTGCCTGGCGAGTGGCGATTTTATAAACCGTCCGGCAAGACGGCTGGCGCTGCGCCGACCATCCTCTGATTTTGTGCCTATACTTAAGCAGGCACGATCTGAGCCAAGCGAGGTAGGCATGATGAAAACCGCCAAAGATAGTGGATATGCAGGAAGTCACGGGGTGAATGTTGATGTCGATGCCCTGCTGGCGGCGATTAATGAAATCAGCGAGAGCGAGATACGGCGTTCGCGGGACGACCCGCATCACGTTAGCGTTGATGGCCGTGACTATCACACCTGGTGCGAACTGGCGGAAGCGTTTGAACTCGATATTCATGACTTTAGCGTCACGGAGATCAACCGTTAGGTACAGGTGAAAAAAATCCCGACTCGCAGGAGTCGGGATGAAACTTGCTAATGCAAGAAGCACTTGAAAATTCGTTACACCGGGATATCCGTTGCCGGAAAACATTATCCTCAATTATTTTGTATGACAAGAGTTATTCATGAGGAAAATAATTGAGAAATAGTATGAACTTTCTGTCGCACTCCCTGGAGGCTGATGGCGTAAGGGTTTTTTGCGCTTGTTTTTCCCTGATCGCTCGTTAACCCATGGCACCTTTTTAAGATAAATCTCACTTCTTCAGGCCAGTACTACCCTACTGCAAATCCTTAAAGCAGACCTGATTGCGTCCATTTTGTTTGGCGAGGTAGAGCCGGTGATCGGCCGCTGACTGCAGGTTTTCAAAATTAAACCCGGCAGAATCATCGCTGCTGCTCACCCCCAGTGATGCACTGATCCGCAAACTGGTGTCGTTGCAGAGCAGAATTTCACGGCTGTAAATGCGGATGCGGATACGTTCGGCGATGGCTATCGCCACCTGTAAAGTGGTGTCAGGCATCACAATACAGAATTCTTCGCCGCCGACGCGGCCGGCCAGATCGCCTTCACGGATATTGCTCGCAATCGTACTGGCGACCAGCGACAGTACGCGGTCGCCCGCCTGGTGCCCATACTGGTCATTCACTTTCTTAAAGTAATCGAGATCGAGCTGGATAACGGAGACCGACCGACCTGTCTGCTCGCACATTCTGGTGGTGGCGATAGCCCTTTCAAATAAAGCTCCGCGATTTAACAGCCGGGTTAACGCATCATGCCATGCCTGCCACTCCAGCGACTTTTGCAGAACGCTCATATTGCGCACCATCCGCAAAATCACCTGCCAGGAGATGATCAGCATCAGCGTAAAGAGTAGCCACATCAGCGTCAACGCAATAGTGATGGTGCCGAAGGCACCGCGTACGCCTTCCTGAAGCGAGTGAATTCTCAGCAGCACGCCATCAAAGTTGTTTAACTTCTGCCAACTGATATAGCGCGTTAATAAGCGAATACCGCCCTGGTTTTCATGCAGAAACGCGTAGCTAAGCATCGCCTGTTCACGGGCTGACAATAGAGTCAGTACATTCCCCGACGCTGAGGAAGCAATCAGGTTAAACCGACTGTCATACAGCTGGTATTCCCCCTCTTCGCCTCCCTTAATGGCGCTGACCAGAAACGCCTTCATTTCTCGCACTGAAAAATCCATCGACAGCACGCCGAACCAGTCATGGCGGAAATCAAGGGGAACGGAGACCGTCACCACCGGATCATCGTTTTGCTCGCGCTCATCGAAAACGGTTTGCCAGAACACGCCACGACCGGGGTTGTTCCGCTGCGATTGCCGGGTAAACCACGGGGCGGCGATCGCATGGGTATAGAGCGCCTGGGCCTGCACCGCGTTTTTTGGCAATTTGGTGCCTGTAAAAAAACCGCTGCGCGAAATGTACAGCATGCGTTCTTTAAACCCGCGGTTATCATCGGCCAGACGCAGGAGATAGCCCAGCTCGAGAGCCGCCATCAGCTCATTACCGGTGGTCTGGGAGTCGTCGTTACGGGACAGTATGCTCTGGCTGCCGACAAAGGCATCAGAGACGCCATACACCGGGAGAGTACGCCGGTTATGTAACGCCACAGACCAGATCGGGTCATGGCGTTTGCTCATATATTCTTGTTCGGCATTACGCAAAATCTCGAAATCCAGTGGCGTTTCAAGCGCCGACTGCATCCCGTTGCGAAAAAACACCATTCTGTCGATGTTGAACAGCAGCAGACTGTCCATTTCGTGGGCGACGTTTTCAAGATTGTTGCGCTGGTTGGTGACGTACGCCCCTTCCAGCACCATCACTTCACGCCAAATCAGGAGAGTAGAAAAAAAGAGTACTGTGACAAAGCAATAATTAACCACATGTCCCGGCCTGGAAACACGGCGAAATGTTCTTACCCACTGCGGTTTATCCATTGTGCTCTCGCAGTACAATTAAAGCGACAAACCTCATCAAAGCCCCTTGTTGGTCAAATAAGCACGATAAAACGCCCGGCTTTTGCCGGGCGCTATAGAGGGTCAGGCACTCTTCTGTCGCGGTCCTTCCCAACGTACTAACTCATCTTCACGGAACGCCTCGCGTTTAACGCCATAGCCGTCATACCAACGACACTCGACCATCCCGTTGGCGAAGCCCGTCACAATCATGCGCGGCCCTCCGCTCTTTCGCCTCACTTCATCACTGACCAACAATACCATTTTTTAGTCCGTCATCTGGGAGAAACAGTTTCACCATAGACGAAGCGGAATGATTTTGCATAATCAGCGGCAGATTTTACTGCGCCGCAGCGCGAAACCCGGTGATAGCCTTCACGCCAGCCAGCACCACCGCGCCGACGATAAAGCCCAGCACCAGATTGACGCCGGTCGGCAGCAGTGAGGCGATGAGGCCGGGCTGTTCACCAGCCCACCGTTCAACCGCGTGATGAAGGGGCGCAATACCGTGAACAATAATGCCGCCGCCGACCAGAAACAT